>NZ_CP029608.1:4500000-4690000 GCF_003352185.1 Pseudomonas kribbensis | reverse complement strand
ACTTTGATCCGGAGATGTCTGAATGGGGGAACCCAGCCATCACAAGATGGTTATCTTGCACTGAATACATAGGTGCAAGAGGCGAACCAGGGGAACTGAAACATCTAAGTACCCTGAGGAAAAGAAATCAACCGAGATTCCCTTAGTAGTGGCGAGCGAACGGGGACTAGCCCTTAAGTGGCTTTGAGATTAGCGGAACGCTCTGGAAAGTGCGGCCATAGTGGGTGATAGCCCTGTACGCGAAAATCTCTTAGTCATGAAATCGAGTAGGACGGAGCACGAGAAACTTTGTCTGAATATGGGGGGACCATCCTCCAAGGCTAAATACTACTGACTGACCGATAGTGAACTAGTACCGTGAGGGAAAGGCGAAAAGAACCCCGGAGAGGGGAGTGAAATAGATCCTGAAACCGTATGCGTACAAGCAGTGGGAGCAGACTTTGTTCTGTGACTGCGTACCTTTTGTATAATGGGTCAGCGACTTATTTTCAGTGGCGAGCTTAACCGAATAGGGGAGGCGTAGCGAAAGCGAGTCTTAATAGGGCGTCTAGTCGCTGGGAATAGACCCGAAACCGGGCGATCTATCCATGGGCAGGTTGAAGGTTAGGTAACACTGACTGGAGGACCGAACCGACTACCGTTGAAAAGTTAGCGGATGACCTGTGGATCGGAGTGAAAGGCTAATCAAGCTCGGAGATAGCTGGTTCTCCTCGAAAGCTATTTAGGTAGCGCCTCATGTATCACTGTAGGGGGTAGAGCACTGTTTCGGCTAGGGGGTCATCCCGACTTACCAAACCGATGCAAACTCCGAATACCTACAAGTGCCGAGCATGGGAGACACACGGCGGGTGCTAACGTCCGTCGTGAAAAGGGAAACAACCCAGACCGTCAGCTAAGGTCCCAAAGTTATGGTTAAGTGGGAAACGATGTGGGAAGGCTTAGACAGCTAGGAGGTTGGCTTAGAAGCAGCCACCCTTTAAAGAAAGCGTAATAGCTCACTAGTCGAGTCGGCCTGCGCGGAAGATGTAACGGGGCTCAAACCATACACCGAAGCTACGGGTATCACGTAAGTGATGCGGTAGAGGAGCGTTCTGTAAGCCTGTGAAGGTGAGTTGAGAAGCTTGCTGGAGGTATCAGAAGTGCGAATGCTGACATGAGTAACGACAATGGGTGTGAAAAACACCCACGCCGAAAGACCAAGGTTTCCTGCGCAACGTTAATCGACGCAGGGTTAGTCGGTCCCTAAGGCGAGGCTGAAAAGCGTAGTCGATGGAAAACAGGTTAATATTCCTGTACTTCTGGTTATTGCGATGGAGGGACGGAGAAGGCTAGGCCAGCTTGGCGTTGGTTGTCCAAGTTTAAGGTGGTAGGCTGAGATCTTAGGTAAATCCGGGATCTTAAGGCCGAGAGCTGATGACGAGTTGCCTTTAGGCGACGAAGTGGTTGATGCCATGCTTCCAAGAAAAGCTTCTAAGCTTCAGATAACCAGGAACCGTACCCCAAACCGACACAGGTGGTTGGGTAGAGAATACCAAGGCGCTTGAGAGAACTCGGGTGAAGGAACTAGGCAAAATGGCACCGTAACTTCGGGAGAAGGTGCGCCGGTGAGGGTGAAGGACTTGCTCCGTAAGCCCATGCCGGTCGAAGATACCAGGCCGCTGCGACTGTTTATTAAAAACACAGCACTCTGCAAACACGAAAGTGGACGTATAGGGTGTGACGCCTGCCCGGTGCCGGAAGGTTAATTGATGGGGTTAGCTAACGCGAAGCTCTTGATCGAAGCCCCGGTAAACGGCGGCCGTAACTATAACGGTCCTAAGGTAGCGAAATTCCTTGTCGGGTAAGTTCCGACCTGCACGAATGGCGTAACGATGGCGGCGCTGTCTCCACCCGAGACTCAGTGAAATTGAAATCGCTGTGAAGATGCAGTGTATCCGCGGCTAGACGGAAAGACCCCGTGAACCTTTACTATAGCTTTGCACTGGACTTTGAATTTGCTTGTGTAGGATAGGTGGGAGGCTTTGAAGCGTGGACGCCAGTTCGCGTGGAGCCATCCTTGAAATACCACCCTGGCAACTTTGAGGTTCTAACTCAGGTCCGTTATCCGGATCGAGGACAGTGTATGGTGGGTAGTTTGACTGGGGCGGTCTCCTCCTAAAGAGTAACGGAGGAGTACGAAGGTGCGCTCAGACCGGTCGGAAATCGGTCGTAGAGTATAAAGGCAAAAGCGCGCTTGACTGCGAGACAGACACGTCGAGCAGGTACGAAAGTAGGTCTTAGTGATCCGGTGGTTCTGTATGGAAGGGCCATCGCTCAACGGATAAAAGGTACTCCGGGGATAACAGGCTGATACCGCCCAAGAGTTCATATCGACGGCGGTGTTTGGCACCTCGATGTCGGCTCATCACATCCTGGGGCTGAAGCCGGTCCCAAGGGTATGGCTGTTCGCCATTTAAAGTGGTACGCGAGCTGGGTTTAGAACGTCGTGAGACAGTTCGGTCCCTATCTGCCGTGGACGTTTGAGATTTGAGAGGGGCTGCTCCTAGTACGAGAGGACCGGAGTGGACGAACCTCTGGTGTTCCGGTTGTCACGCCAGTGGCATTGCCGGGTAGCTATGTTCGGAAAAGATAACCGCTGAAAGCATCTAAGCGGGAAACTTGCCTCAAGATGAGATCTCACTGGAACCTTGAGTTCCCTGAAGGGCCGTCGAAGACTACGACGTTGATAGGTTGGGTGTGTAAGCGCTGTGAGGCGTTGAGCTAACCAATACTAATTGCCCGTGAGGCTTGACCATATAACACCCAAGCAATTTGACTGCTCCTGAATAAAGAGCAGAGCCAGATTGCGGTGTGTGAAGACGCAATGAACCGAAAGTTCGACGCTCACAAAGCACCGAAAACTATCCCATACCCAATTTGCTGAAGCGAGGCCATACGGTCACGAGTCAGTACCCGAATTTCTTGACGACCATAGAGCGTTGGAACCACCTGATCCCATCCCGAACTCAGAAGTGAAACGATGCATCGCCGATGGTAGTGTGGGGTTTCCCCATGTGAGAGTAGGTCATCGTCAAGATTAAATTCCGAAACCCCAATTGCGAAAGCAGTTGGGGTTTTGTTTTGTCCGCAGGAAAGTTTCTATTTCTGCTTATCCATTGAGCACGCTAGACTTGGCCAAGGTTTGCTCGCTTAAAGAAGCCCCGCGCAGGATGACCTGGCGGGGCTTTTTATTGTGCGTTTTACTGATTATTCTGCGGCGCCGCCTCCGACTTCGCCAATTGAAGTACTGATCTCGATAATGCGCCGGCGCCCATTGACCTCGTAGCTACGCTCCTCGTCTCCCAAGCCTGGCTTGCGTAAGGTCAGTTGCGCGAACAAGCCTCGTTTTTCGCTGTAGGTTCCGAACCCATTGTTCAATCGAGCAATAAAGCAATCGGTGTCAATGATCACCGGGAAGTCTGCCACTGACTCTATGGCGTAATAGCCCGCGCCATAGCTGTAATACTCCTCAGTGTCGTTGACTGATGGAGGAACAGGACAAATCGGCTGTCTCTCCTGCCCGGAAACGGGCGGCTCTTCATCCATTTTGCTCAGGCCTTGGGCGAGTGCTCGTTGCAATTCCGGTTTCAGCTTGTAAGTGGTGTTGCTGTCTTCATGCTGCTGTGTGAGTGGAATTTGCAGTTGATAGCGGTAGCCAACTTTGACGGTAGGTACCTGGCGGTTGATTTGCAGAGGGCTGAGAAGGTAGACCTGATCAACACCATATCCACTGTCACGATAGGCGGCGTAAACCTTTCCGTGAATGCTGATCCAGCTCACTGATTGATTGGCACCGCGATCATTGATCGAGTACAGCGAACTGCCGGCAACTGATTCCTGACCGCGCGCGGCTGTTCTGCGGATAAATCTATCGCCATCACGGCGGTAGGTTTCGATGAAGGTGAACAGTCCCGTGCCGCCTGTATAAATCTGAACAATCAGATCGCGATGACCGTCGCCGTCCAGATCAAGCAAGGTAAACGAGAGCAGAACGCCGGCGGACACGATGTAGCGTCCTTTGATGTACACGATCCAAGCCTTTTATGAGGGAGTGAGCAGCCGAACAGGCCAGTTGTTGCATAAGGAATCTTGAAGTGCCTGCTTCAGAGAATGTCACTTCTGGCCGATAACCCGATCGGTACTTGCAATCTCATCGGCTGCGCATGAAATCGCTTGATAGCATTTAGCCTCCAGTTATCATCTGCGCGCTTGTGAAAGCCCTCGGTTCTTCTACTTCAATTGTCTGGAAATCCTCGATGCTGTCGTATCACCAAAAGAGTTTTCTGATCGTCGATGATTTCTCGGATTTCCGCAGTTCCGTACGCTCGATGTTGCGCGAGTTGGGCGTCAAGGACGTGGACACTGCCGACACCGGTGAGCAGGCGCTGAAAATGTGCGCGCAGAAATCCTACGATTTCATCCTTCAGGATTTCCACCTGGGTGACGGCAAGAAAAACGGTCAGCAGGTGCTGGAAGACCTGATGATGGAAAAGCTGATCAGTCACGAAGCCGTGTTTGTGATGGTCACCGCCGAGACGAGCCAGGCGATGGTGCTCAGTGCTCTGGAGCACGAGCCGGACGCCTACCTGACCAAGCCGTTCAACCGGATCGGCCTGGCTCAACGTCTGGAACGTCTGGAACAGCGCAAAACCCTGCTCAAGCCGATTCTGCAGGCCCTTGATCGTGGCAAGCCGGTCGAGGTGCTCAACGCCTGTATTGCTCTGTGCAAGCAGGACATCCGCTATTCGCCCCTGTGCCTGCGCTACCGCGCCGATGCCTTGCGCGACATGAATCAGAACGAAGCGCTTGAGCGTCTCTACGACAGCATCATCGCCGATCGGCCGTTGCCGTGGGCCTTTGCCGGACTGGGCAAGTTACTGTTCAAGCGCGGTCAGGTGGCCCAGGCCAAAGGCGTGTATGAAAAAGCCCTGAAAGTGTTTCCAATGATGCCGGCACTCTACGACGGCATGGCGGATGTCCTTGTGGCCGAAGGCGATACCAAAGGCGCACAGCGGACACTGGAAGAGGCGATTCGCCTGTCGCCACTGGCGGTACGCCGACAGGCGCTGCTCGGCAAACTGGCAATGGCCAACGAGGATTTCGACACGGCGTCGCGGGCCTACCGTCAGGCTGTGGCGCAGGGGGCGCAGTCGCGCTTCAAGGATCCGGAAAGCAACCTGGGTCTTGCCCATGCGCTGATCAGCAAGGGCAGCGAAAAAGGCCTTGATACCCGCACGCGGCTGGAAATCAACACCACTCTCAGTGCCGTGGCCAAGGAAAACCCGACCGATCCTGGCTTGCAGATTCGCGCGCGTCTGATGAAGGCCACCAGTCTGCTGCTCAACGACGCCGAGACCGCCGAGAAGCTCACCGAGCAAGCGCTGATGCGTCTCGACGGTATGGAGCAGTTCATGAGCCCCGAGGCCGCGCTGCTGGTCGCCAAGCAATTGCAGATGCTCGGCCAGGCCGAGGCGGGCACGTCGATGCTCAAGAGCTGTGCGGAAATCTACGGCGATGACCCGACGGTGATGAAAGACATCGCCAAGCTCACCGACGACCCGACTATTCTCAGCTCCAGTAATGCCGCCGCCGACCTCAACCGTCAGGGCGTGCGCGTGTACAAGACCGGCAACCTGGTGGAGGCCCGCGAGGTGTTCCGCAAGGCGCTGAAGATGCAACCGAAGAACATCAGTATTGCGCTGAACATGGCGCAGTCGCTGCTGCACGGCACCGACACCAGTGTGCCGTCAGCTGAACTGGAAGAATGTCGGGCCTGCCTGAAAATGGTCGGCCTGATGCCCGACACCGACGCGCGTTATCCGCGTTATCAGAAGCTGAAAAGCAAGGCGTTTGGCGAATGAACCAAGACGAGCAGGCACTGGATTTTTCCACGGTGATCGCCTCCACCGTGCACGACATGAAGAACTCTCTGGCCATGCTGATGCAGGCACACAGCCAATGGTTGGCGCGCCTGCCCGAGGACCAGCGTCAGGTGCCGGAGCAGGGCGTGATCGACTTCGAGTTCGCCCACCTCAACGGCATGCTGGTGCAGTTGCTCGGGCTGTACAAGCTCGGGGTCAATCAGATGCCGTTGCAGCCGGCTTATCATGAACTGGACGATTTCATCGAGGCGCAACTGGCGGCTCATCAAGAGGTTTTCGCCAGTCGCGGCATCGTCGCGACTTACGAAGTCGACCCGCTCAGTCCATTGGGGTTCTTCGATCGTGAACTGATCGCCTCGGTGCTCGGCAACTGCATCAACAACGCGATCCGCTACGCCCGTGAATCGCTGCTGATCACCGTCAGCGATGAGGCCGGGCAACTGGTGTTGAGCATCAATGACGACGGCGACGGTTACCCGGTCGAGATGCTCGAGCGCCAGGCCGATTATGTGCAGGGGATCAATCACAGCAGTGGCAGTACCGGCCTTGGTCTGTACTTCGCCGGACGAATTGCGGCATTGCATCAGCGCAACGGTGTCGGCGGTCGTACCGAGATCCGCAATGGCGGGCCATTGGGTGGCGGCGTGTTCAGTATTTACCTGCCCTGATTCACGAATTCATCGACTGGCATTCTTTTTGTTGGCCGCTGCTTGATATTCCGAACAGCTGAAGCCTATTTTGTCCGGGTCGCCGTTCGCGGCTCGCACAATAACAAGGATTGCGTCATGACAACCGATGGCCAGCGTTCACTCGCGCAGCGATTGACGGGCATTGATGAAATTGAATGTGTCACGCCGGATTTGAACGGCGTGCCACGGGGCAAGGTAATGACCGCCGAGGGTTTCCTCGAAGGGCGGCGTTTGCAGATGGCCCGGGGGGTGTTGCTGCAATGCATCATGGGGGGCTATCCCGCTGCACGGTTCTACGGCAGCGATGACGGCGACCTCGCGCTGGTGGCCGATCCTGCGCAGATCCATCCTCTTCCGTGGAGCCAGGAGCCGCGTGCGCTGGCCATCTGTGATGCCGATGAGCTGACCGGCGAGAGCTCCAACCTGTCGACCCGTGGTCAGCTGAAGAAAGTCATTGCCCGCTACGCCGCCCTCGGCCTGGCGCCGGTAGTGGCAACTGAACTCGAATTCTTTGTGTTCGCCCCGAACACCGATCCAACGCAACCATTCCAGCCACCGGTCGGCCTCGACGGTCGTCGCGAGGACGGCCACTCGGCGTTCAGCGTCAGTTCCAACAACGGTCTGCGACCGTTCTTCAGTGAAGTCTATAAGTGCATGGCGGCCCTGGGCCTGCCGCGCGATACCTTCATGCACGAAATGGGCGTCAGCCAGTTCGAGATCAACCTGTTGCACGGTGATCCGCTGTTGCTGGCCGACCAGACATTCCTGTTCAAGCACCTGCTCAAGGAAGTCGCGCTCAAGCATGGCCTGACCGTGGTCTGCATGGCCAAGCCTTTGGCGCACACGCCGGGCAGTTCGATGCACATCCACCAGAGCATCGTCGAGATCGGCAGCGGCAAGAATGTGTTCAGCGATGAGAACGGTCAGCCGACCGCGATGTTCCGCCACTTCATCGGCGGGCAGCAGGCGGGCATGGCGGACTTCACCGCGCTGTTTGCACCGAACGTCAATTCCTATCAGCGCCTGTGCCATCCGTTTGCCTCGCCGAACAATGCCTGCTGGTCCCACGACAACCGCGCGGCGGGTCTGCGGATTCCGGCCAGTTCGCCGGTCGCCCGTCGGGTCGAGAACCGTTTGCCGGGTGCCGATGCCAACCCTTACCTGGCGATTGCCGCGAGTCTGGCGGCCGGTCTGCACGGTATCGAACATGAACTGGAACCGAGTGCGCCGATCCAGGGTGAATTCGAAGTGCCGGACAATCTTTCGCTGCCGTGTACGTTGCACGCCGCGCTCGAGCGTCTGAAGCGCAGCCAGTTGGCCAAGGAACTGTTCGGCAAGGAGTTCATCGAAGGCTACATCGCTTCGAAGACCATGGAGCTGACCAGTTTCTTTGATGAGATCACTCCCTGGGAACGGCGCGTTCTGGCAGCCCAGGCCTGACGAAATGTCGTCATCGGGCTATCGTTCGATAGCCCGACACTCACCGCAAGGAGCCGCTCGGAACGCCGATGCGCCAAATCTGGAAATCCTTTCGAGCGCTGTATTTCGCCTCGCTGATGATGTTGATCGGCTCGGGCCTTCTTTCCACTTATCTGGCCTTGCGCCTGGCGGCCGACCATGTCGACGGACTGTGGGTCGGTGCGTTGATGGCGGCCAACTATTTCGGTCTGGTGCTGGGCGGCAAGATCGGGCACCGCCTGATTGCCCGGGTCGGACATATCCGCGCCTACTCGGCGTGTGCCGGGATCGTCGGCGCAGCGGTGCTCGGTCATGGTCTGGTGGACTGGCTGCCGGCCTGGCTGGTGCTGCGGACCATCGTCGGCCTCGGCATGATGTGCCAGTACATGGTGATCGAGAGCTGGCTGAACGAGCAGGCCGACGCCAACCAGCGCGGCGTAGTGTTCAGCGGCTACATGATTGCTTCGTATCTGGGGCTGGTGCTCGGTCAACTGATTCTGGTCATGCACCCGGGCCTGGGCCTGGAACTGTTGATGCTGGTCGCCCTGTGTTTTGCCCTGTGTCTGGTGCCGGTGGCGCTGACCCGGCGGATTCACCCGGCACCGTTGCATCCGGCGCCGATGGAGCCGCGCTTCTTCATCAAGCGCGTGCCGCAGTCGTTGAGTACGGTGCTGGGTGCCGGTCTGATTATCGGCTCGTTCTACGGTCTGGCACCGCTCTATGCATCGCAGCAGGGGTTGTCCACTGAACAGGTCGGTCTGTTCATGGGTACCTGCATTTTTGCCGGGCTGCTGGTGCAATGGCCGTTGGGCTGGTTGTCCGACCGTTATGACCGGGCCTTGCTGATCCGCTGCTTCGCCGGGTTTCTGGCTATAGCCGCATTGCCACTGGCGATCATGCCGCAGGTGCCGCTGGAGATTTTATTCGTCGTCGGCTTCCTGTGTTCGCTGGTGCAGTTCTGCCTGTACCCGCTGGCGGTGGCGTTCTCCAACGACCATGTCGAAGGTGATCGGCGGGTGTCGCTGACGGCGATGCTGCTGGTGACCTACGGGGTCGGTGCCAGCATCGGGCCGCTGCTGGCCGGTGTGTTGATGAAAATGTTCGGCAGCCAGAGCCTGTATGCGTTCTTCACCTTTTTCGCGCTGGTGCTGGTGTGGCGGATCCGGCCGAAAGCCGTGACCAATCTGCACCAGGTCGACGACGCACCGCTGCATCACGTGGCGATGCCGGACAGCATGTCCAGTTCGCCGCTGGTGGCAGCGCTCGATCCGCGGGTGGACGAGCAAGTGGTGCAGGAGCAGATGCAGACCACGGTCGCACCTGAACCTGCACCCGAGCCTGCCACTGAACCTGAATCACCCGTGGAGCCGGATGCCGGCAGCGACAGTCCTGCACCGGACATCAGTGGCGCCAGGCCTTGATCCTGAAAAAACACCAGGCATAAAAAACGGGCAGTCACCACAAGGGACTGCCCGTTTTTCATGGTGCGTGCGGATCAGAGGTCGTCTTTGTCGAAGCGCCGTGCTTCACGTTGCAACTGATAGACGAAACGCTCGACGTTGCGCGCTGCCGGACCGCTGATGTTGTGAAAGCGCAGGCCGGCGAAGGTGATGTTGAGTTTTTCTTCGAAGTGCAGGTAACGCAGCTCGACCGCTGCTGGCTGGTTGCCGAACAGCGGCGGGGCGATCAGGCGATCGTAGACCTGGCCCAGTTGCAGGCGGTCGGTGATGTCGCCTTCGAAACGCAGCTTGCAGCCGGTGGCGGAGATATCCAGCAGTTTGCCACCGATTGGCGATTTGAGCTTTTCGCCGCCTAGTTCGACGCTCACCAGATCGGTCAGCTTCAGTGCGGCGCGGAAGGCGTTGCGGCGCTGGTGATAGACCACTTCGGTGGGCATCTCGCCGACATAGAAGCGGTCACCGTCGGATTCCTTGATGTCCAGTGTGCCGTTGTATTCCCAGGCGATGCGTACGCCTTCGTGGAAGCCTTCGACCTTGAACGGTTCGCCAGCCAGCAGGAAGCGCTCGCCATCGCGCGGGATCATTTCGTCCAGGGCAATGGTGGCGGTTTCCCGGTCGACCTTGATCAGGTAGCTCTGGAAGCGCTGGCTGCGCTCGTGAAAGGTGATGATCAGCGGATCGTGGCTCTCTTGCAGCTGGCGCAGATTGCTGGAGATCTCCAGGGGCGTGGTAAGCACCTTTGGGGGCTGCGGAGCGTCATCATTGGACACGTTAAATCAATCTCCAGACAAATTTTGACTACGGCTGGCCAGTATTTTGCCAGCATGTATCGCGCGTTGATAGGGCGCAAGCATAGAAGAAAGCATCACGCCTGGCTGAGCGCGCGCGGTTTCTGCAGTTTGGAGAAGGTGCCGCTGGCATCGTAGAGCGCGGGAGGCTCGCCACCGGTGAGGATTTTCAGCTGATTGGCCGTGGCGGCCTGCTGCATCACGATCGACTGGCCATTCTTGACGTTGGCCGCCTGGCACTGGGCGATCAGGTCGGTCAGGACATCGCTCTGGCTCAGCAACTGATCGCCGATGCTCGACTGGCTGGCCAGTTGTTCCAGGCCCTGGCGGTCGAGCGACAGATTGAGGCTGGCGAGGATTTCGCTGCGCTTGCGGCCATGCTGCTCGAGCAGAATGATCAATGCCTGTTTGCGCGCCAGAATTTCTTCCAGCAGGGGCATGTCGCGACCGTGCAAGGCGAGGGACTCGGTATGCAGTAACTCCAGCAGTTGTTGAGCTGGAGCAAAGTCGTCGGTGATCAGTTGCAATAAAGTAGTGTCGTGCATGGCTGGCCTTGGGTTTTAAGCGTCCAAAAGCCTGGCGCAGGCCGAGGCCTAGCGCTGGGCTTCGAAGTTGAGCAGTTTGCTGGCTACACGGTTGCTGTCGACTTTATAGCTGCCATCGGCAATCGCTGCTTTCAACTCGGCCACGCGGGCTTTGTCGACGGCAGGCTGATCGCGCAGCTTGTCAGTGACCTTCTGCAACTGTTGAGCCTCATTGCTGAGGTGTACCGATTCCCCGCTTTTTGCGGTACTGGCCTGTTCGGCCGGGGTATTCAGCGGCGCGGAGGTGCCGGTTTCGGCGGTTTCCTTGGGCGCGCTGGTACGTGTACTGCCCGTAAGTGACGAGGAGCTGTTCAAACGGCTGAAATCGATGACCATGTTAAAAACCTCTGGGAATTTGGACGCTTGCCATGTTCTCGGCCATCCCCTGGAAAACTTTAGGCTCTTTTACCAATAAGCCTGCATGCGCCGCACAGATCCTGCTGCGGCACAGTTTAGGGAACAGCTCAGGTTGGCGCCAGTTTTCTGCGCGGTCACTCACGAGGCTTTCCTGTCATTGCTCCAGTCGTTGCTCACATTGCCACTTCCACCTGGCCCGGCGCCATGACCTGCGCCTTGATGACCCGTTGGGAATTGAGGTTTTTCACTCGAATCTGTTCTTTCAGGCCGCCATTGGACAGGGCCTCGCCCGGCATGCGCACGGCCAGTGTGCCGCTACGGGCGGTAATCACCACTTGATCGCCTTTGCGAACGACTTCTGCCTGTTCCAGATGCACAAGGGTAATCACCTGATCGGCGACCGTTGGTCGGGTCAATTTCTGCCCGATCGCCTCATCCACCGACGTCAGGAAACCCTGATTGATCTGACTGACATCATGCTCGCGCAGGGTCACGTCCTGGGGCTCGATGATGCCGGCGCGCTTGAGCGGGCGAGTGGTGGTCACGACCTCGCGAAACAGGCGGACTTGAGCGGGTACGAACACGGTCCAGGGGGAGGCGCCTTCACAGCGGACCTTGACGGTCACACGGCCCAGAGGACGCCCCGGACTCTCCAGCGACGCTGTCAATTCCTTGTCGCACATAGGCATGCGCATGCGCGGATCGAGCTGCTTGACCTCGATTTCATAACGCCCTTCCGTTTGACTGGTAGCCAGATAGTCTTCTACGGTGAATTCAAGAAAGCCCTGAGTGACGCCGATAAGCATGTCAGGCAAGGTAACCGCATCAGCACTGGCAGGGCTGCCCGCGAAAAACAGGCAAGCGGCAGACACCGCGCAAAGTCCTCTGCGGATAGGGGATGTCAGGCGTCGGAAAAATGTCGTTTGAATGTTCATACGAGTTAAAAAGCAAGCGCCGTGCCGTTTAGCAATGAATGTGCGTCGCAACAACACTTGGCGTTGGTGTAGGAGTCTGGGCATGGCTGGTGTAATGGATTCGGTGAACCAGCGCACGCAACTGGTAGGGCAGAATCGCCTGGAGCTGTTGTTGTTCCGTCTCGACGGCCAGCAGCTCTACGGGATCAACGTGTTCAAGGTTCGGGAAGTGCTGCAATGCCCGCAACTGACGCTGATGCCCAAGTCCAGTCCTGTCGTGTGCGGGGTGGCGAATATCCGGGGGGCGACCATTCCGATCCTCGATCTGGCAATGGCGACCGGCTCCGGGGCGTTGAAAGACAAGAACAGTCCGTTCGTGATCATCACGGAATACAACACCAAGACCCAGGGTTTCCTGGTGCGCTCGGTGGAACGTATCGTCAACATGAACTGGGAAGAGATCCATCCGCCACCCAAGGGGACCGGTCGCGATCATTACCTGACCGCTGTGACTCGGGTGGACAATCAGTTAGTCGAAATCATCGACGTCGAGAAGGTGCTGGCGGAAGTCGCACCGACGCCGGAAGCGATTTCGGTCGGCGTTGTTGATGTCGAGACCCAGAGCAAGGCATTGTCGTTGCGGGTGCTGACGGTCGATGACTCGTCGGTGGCGCGCAAGCAGGTGACACGCTGCCTGCAGACGGTCGGTGTCGAAGTGGTGGCGCTGAACGACGGCAAGCAGGCGCTGGATTACCTGCGCAAGCTGGTCGACGAGGGCAAGAAGCCGGAAGAAGAGTTCCTGATGATGATCTCCGACATCGAAATGCCGGAGATGGACGGGTACACCCTGACGGCGGAAATCCGCGGCGACCCTCGCATGCAAAAGCTTCATATCATCCTGCATACTTCGTTGTCGGGTGTGTTCAACCAGGCGATGGTCAAGAAGGTCGGTGCCGATGACTTCCTGGCCAAATTCCGTCCTGATGACCTGGCATCCCGGGTAGTCGACCGGATCAAAGCAGCAGATATCAGCTAGGGACTTTCCGTCCCTGGCGGTCAACACGATTTAAGAGGCGGCATCATTTGTCTACGGGTAATTTGGATTTCGAACAGTTCCGGGTCTTCCTGGAAAAAGCCTGTGGCATTTTGCTCGGTGAAAACAAGCAGTACCTGGTCTCGAGCCGTCTCAACAAACTGATGGAGCAGCAAGGCATCAAGTCCCTGGGTGAGCTGGTTCAGCGCATCCAGACCCAGCCGCGCAGCGGTTTGCGCGAGCAGGTGGTCGATGCCATGACGACCAACGAAACCCTGTGGTTTCGCGACACCTATCCGTTTGAAGTCTTGAAGAACAAGGTGCTGCCCGAGGCGATCAAGGCCGCTCCCAACCAGCGTCTGCGGATCTGGTCGGCGGCCTGCTCGTCGGGTCAGGAACCCTATTCGCTGTCGATGTCGATCGACGAGTTCGAGCGGACCAACATCGGCCAGTTGAAGATGGGCGTGCAGATCGTTGCCACGGATCTGTCCGGCAGCATGCTGACCAACTGCAAGACCGGCGAGTACGACAGCCTGGCGATCGGTCGCGGTCTGTCCGCTGATCGTCTGCAGCGCTACTTCGACCCGAAAGGGCCGGGGCGCTGGGTGATCAAGGCACCGATCAAGAACCGGGTGGAATTCCGCTCGTTCAACCTGCTCGACAGCTACGCAAGCCTTGGCAAGTTCGACATCGTGTTCTGCCGCAACGTGCTGATCTACTTCTCCGCCGAGGTGAAGAAAGACATCCTGTTGCGCATTCACAGCACGCTGAAGCCGGGTGGTTATCTGTTCCTCGGCGCTTCCGAAGCGCTGAACGGTTTGCCGGACCATTACCAGATGGTCCAGTGCAGCCCGGGAATCATTTACCAGGCGAAGTGACTGGCACCGGCAACACAAAAAACGGGAGTCCTCAGGGGCTCCCGTTTTTTTATGCCTGAGGTTTTTTGCGGTGGCGGCAAGCGGCAGAAAAGCGGCATGCGGCGGAAACCCGTTGCCGCTTTTCTGGCATTGCCGCCTTGCCGATCCCCTGCAAAGCCCCGGAATCCGGGGCTTTTTGAAACTGGCACGACGCTTGCTATAACCCTGTTACGAAAAACCCGGTCACCTGAAGGTTCCCGACATGAGCATCAGCTTCGATAAAGCGCTCGGAATTCACGAAAAAGCCCTGGGCTTCCGCGCCCAGCGTGCCGAAGTCCTGGCCAACAACATCGCCAACGCCGACACCCCGAACTACAAGGCTCGGGATCTGGATTTCTCCAAAGTGCTCGAAGCACAGAGCCAGAAGAACGCCAACGGCACCATCGCCCTGAACATGACCAACAGCCGTCACATCGAAGCTGAAGGCCTGGGCAATGGCGACGAGTCGCTGATGTATCGCACGCCGATGCAGCCGTCGATCGACCAGAACACCGTTGACGCTCAGCTGGAACAGTCGAACTACGCGGAAAACGCCGTCGGCTTCCAGGCCAGCTTCACGCTGCTCAACAGCAAATTCAAAGGGCTGGTGTCAGCCCTGCGCGGAGAGTAATCCATGTCCCTGTCCAGCGTTTTCAACATTGCCGGCAGCGGCATGAGCGCCCAGACCACGCGTTTGAACACCGTGGCTTCGAACATCGCCAACGCCGAAACCGTCTCGTCGAGCATCGACCAGACCTATCGCGCTCGTCACCCGGTGTTCGCCACCATGTTCCAGGGCGGCCAGAGCGGCGGCAGCAACTCGCTGTTCCAGAACCAGGACGCCGCAGGCCAGGGCGTGCAGGTGCTCGGTGTGGTCGAAGACCAGAGCAACCTCGAAGCGCGCTATGAGCCGAATCATCCGGCCGCCGACGCCAAGGGCTACGTCTACTACCCGAACGTCAACGTGGTGGAAGAAATGGCCGACATGATTTCCGCGAGCCGGTCCTTCCAGACCAACGCCGAAATGATGAACACCGCCAAAACCATGATGCAGAAGGTACTGACCCTCGGTCAGTGATAAGGGGCGACTGCCATGAGTGTTACCGATACCACCAGCAGCCTGAGCATGAAGGACATCCTGGCGAACTCGTCGAAAAAGACCAGTTCGACCACCGGTGACGGCATCGCTTCGGCCACCAACAGCTCCACCGGCGGCCAGGCCCTGGGCAAGGACGCGTTCCTGCAACTGCTGGTGACCCAGCTGAAAAACCAGAACCCGCTCGACCCGCAGGACAACAGTGCATTCGTTGCCCAGCTGGCGCAGTTCAGCAGCCTCGAGGGGATCACCACCCTCAACAGCACCGTGAGTTCGCTGGCCGGCAACTACAACTCGTCGCAAGCCTTGCAGGCTTCGTCGCTGGTTGGCCGCAACGTGATCGTGCAGACCAACTCGGTCCAGCTCGACGATCCGAGCAAAGGCATGACCGGTTCGGTCACCGTGCCGTCGTCGATTGCCGGCGGCACCGTCAGCATCACCGACAGCAGCGGCACCGTCGTTCGCACCATCGATCTGGGCAGCCGCGCCGCCGGCAATGCGAGCTTCACCTGGGACGGCAAGGACAAGGACGGCAACCTGGTGAAGACCGGTACCTATACCGTCAAGGCCAACGCCTCGATCAATGGCACCTCGACCGATATGGCGACCTACCTGCCGGCCACCGTCACCAGCGTGACGATCAGCCAGACCGGCGGCGAGCTGATGCTCAACCTGTCCGGCAAGGGCACCGTCGCCCTGTCCAAAGTACAAACCATTGGTATATAGAGCCGACTAACCGGCACAAAGGAGTGGAATATGTCTTTCAATATCGGCCTTAGCGGTCTCTATGCAGCCAACAAGCAACTGGACGTGACCGGCAACAACATCGCCAACGTCGCGACAGCCGGTTTCAAATCGTCCCGTGCGGAATTCGAAGATGTCTACTCGGCGACCCGCCTGGGTAGCGGCAGCAAGGTCATCGGCAACGGCGTGCGCCTGGCCAACGTTTCCCAGCAGTTCACCCAGGGTGACATCAACAACACCGGCAACGTGCTGGACATGGGGATCAACGGTTCCGGCTTCTTCACCCTGAGCAACAACGGTTCGGTGTCCTACACCCGTGCCGGTACGTTCAAGGTCGACAAGGACGGCTACATCACCAACACCGACTACACCTCGCGTCTGCAGGGCTATGGTGTGGATTCCAACGGCAAGATCATCAACGGCGTGTTGACCGACCTGAAGATCGATACCTCGAACCTGGCGCCGAAGTCCACCTCGCTGGTGACGTCGACCATCAACCTGAACTCGACCGCTCCGGTGATCGACGATACTGTGGCGGCCGGCAAATTCGACCCGACCAACACGGCGACCTACACCAAGTCGTTCAGTACTCCGATCTATGACAGCCAGGGCAACCAGCACACCATGGATCAATACATGGTCAAGACCGGTGCCAACACCTGGAAGGTCTACACCCTGGTGGACGGTCGTAACCCGGATGCTACCGGCAGTGATCCAAAGGTCACCGCGCCAGTGGCTTCCACCATGACCTTCGACTCCACTGGCAAGCTGACTCAGGTCAGCACTCCACCCGCCACGATCAGCAGTGACCTGAAGCTCACTGGCTGGGTGCCCGGGACTGTGACCAATGGTGTCTGGTCTGCCAACGGTGCTTCGGCGAACCCGGCCGGCATCACCATCTCCATGGCCAAGACCACTCAGTACAACGCCGATACCGCGCGTTCGATTCCGACCCAGGATGGTTACGCCACCGGCCAGATCACCAACCTGACCATCGACGGTACCGGTACCCTGTTCGCCAACTTCAGCAACAACCAGAGCAAGGCCATCGGCCAGGTTGCACTGGCCAGCTTCACCAACGAACAGGGCCTGCAGCCTATCGGCGGTACCAGCTGGAAAGAGACTTTCGCTTCGGGTATCCCGGGCTACGATGCGCCGGAAACCGGCACCCTGGGTTCGGTCGTATCCAACTCGCTGGAAGAGTCGAACGTTAACCTGACCAACGAGCTGGTGGATCTGATCAAGGGCCAGAGCAACTATCAGGCGAACGCCAAGACCATCTCGACCCAGAGCACCATCATGCAGACCATCATTCAGATGACCTGATTTTTGGTTGTTCAAGGAGCCCCTCTTTTGAGGGGCTTTTTTTTGTTTGCCTTGGCGTCCTGGTAGATGGCCATGCTGTGGTTGATTGGGTGAATATCCGTTGTTTCGGGTGTGGCGGCTGGCGGTTTCGCCCTTACGGCGAGTCCCTTTTTCAAACGCCAAAAAGGAACCAAAAGGCTGGGCCCCGGCGTTCGGCACCTCGCTGAGGCTCGGTGTTCCTTCGTTCCGGGATTCATCCGGGGGCATCGCCTACGGTTTGCTTCGCTGCACCTCCTCTCGATGTGTTTGGCTTCGCCAAACGGCGCTGCGCGCCCACCCCCGGATAAATCCCTCCACTCAGCCTGCCGATGGGGCCAGCACGTCAAAAGCGGTACTCGAGCTAACGCTCATCGTGTTGAGTGGTGGAAGCAAAGGCAAAGGCAGGTGCGGGATGTTTGCTTTTTAAGACTTGAGTTCAACTCGGTATTTCACGTCGGTGTATCTCTCCAAAACAACTCGGTCGGTTCCCTCTCCCTAAGGGAGAGGGGGGCTTTTGATTTTTTGTCGCGGGCAAAAGAAAACCCCCGACAAACCAGAAGTCTGTCGGGGGTTCTCGGATCAAGCGTTTCGCAACGCCTGATTCAGCTCAGCTTATTGGCAAGCTTCGCAATCCGGCTCGTCGATGGCGCAGGCCTTCGGTACTGGAGCAGGGCCGGCTGGCGCTGCCAGGACCGAATCGTCACCGTGGTTGCCGCCGCTGGAAACAGCGTTCAGCTTGCCGGTGTTGATGGTCGACTTCTCGGTGCTGGTCGCGGCCAGGGCGCGGAGGTAGTAGGTGGTTTTCAGACCACGGTACCAGGCCATGCGGTAGGTCACGTCCAGCTTCTTGCCCGATGCGCCGGCGATGTACAGGTTCAGCGACTGGGCCTGGTCGATCCACTTCTGACGACGGCTGGCGGCGTCAACGATCCACTTGGTGTCCACTTCGAATGCGGTCGCGTAGAGCTCTTTGAGTTCTTGCGGGATGCGCTCGATCTGCTGAACCGAACCGTCGTAGTACTTCAGGTCGTTGATCATGACCGAGTCCCACAGACCGCGAGCCTTCAGGTCGCGAACCAGGTACGGGTTGATCACGGTGAATTCGCCCGACAGGTTCGATTTCACATACAGGTTCTGGTAGGTCGGTTCGATCGACTGCGATACGCCGGTGATGTTGGCGATGGTCGCGGTCGGTGCGATGGCCATGATGTTCGAGTTACGGATGCCTTTCTGTACACGGGCGCGAACCGGTGCCCAGTCCAGGGACTCAGTCAGGTCGACGTCGATGTACTTCTGGCCACGTGCTTCGATCAGGATCTGTTGCGAATCCAGCGGCAGTACGCCCTTGGACCACAGCGAACCCTGGAACGTCTCGTACGAGCCACGCTCGTCAGCCAGGTCGCAGGAAGCCTGGATCGCGTAGTAGCTGACCGCTTCCATCGACTTGTCGGCGAACTCGACGGCTGCGTCGGAACCGTAAGGTATGTGCTGCAGGTACAGCGCGTCCTGGAAGCCCATGATGCCCAGGCCGACCGGACGGTGGCGGAAGTTGGAGTTCTTCGCCTGCGGTACCGAGTAGTAGTTGATGTCGATCACGTTGTCGAGCATGCGAACGGCTACGTCGATGGTGCGCTTGAGCTTGGCGGTGTCCAGCTTGCCGTCGACGATGTGGTTCGGCAGGTTGATCGAGCCCAGGTTGCAGACCGCGATCTCGTCCTTGTTGGTGTTCAGGGTGATCTCGGTGCACAGGTTCGAGCTGTGAACAACGCCGACGTGCTGCTGCGGGCTGCGCAGGTTGCACGGGTCTTTGAAAGTCAGCCATGGGTGGCCGGTTTCGAACAGCATCGACAGCATCTTGCGCCACAGGTCTTTGGCCTGGATGGTCTTGAACAGCTTGACCTTGCCCGGGTACTCGGTCAGGGCTTCGTAGTACTCGTAGCGCTCTTCGAAGGCCTTGCCGGTCAGGTCGTGCAGGTCCGGTACTTCGGATGGCGAGAACAGGGTCCACTTGCCGTCATCGAAGACGCGCTTCATGAACAGGTCAGGGATCCAGTTGGCGGTGTTCATGTCGTGGGTACGACGACGGTCATCACCGGTGTTCTTGCGCAGCTCGATGAACTCTTCGATGTCCATGTGCCAGGTTTCCAGGTAGGCACATACAGCGCCTTTGCGCTTGCCACCCTGGTTAACGGCAACGGCGGTGTCGTTCACCACTTTCAGGAACGGAACCACGCCTTGCGACTTGCCGTTGGTGCCCTTGATGTACGAACCCAGTGCACGAACCGGAGTCCAGTCGTTGCCCAGGCCACCGGCGAATTTCGACAGCATGGCGTTGTCGTGGATCGCGTGGTAGATGCCCGACAGGTCATCCGGCACGGTGGTCAGGTAGCAGCTCGACAGCTGTGGACGCAGGGTACCGGCGTTGAACAGGGTCGGGGTCGAAGCCATGTAGTCGAACGAGGACAGCAGGTTGTAGAACTCGATCGCACGGTCTTCTTTCTGCTTCTCTTCGATCGCCAGGCCCATGGCCACGCGCATGAAGAAGATCTGCGGCAGTTCGAAGCGCACGCCATCCTTGTGGATGAAGTAACGGTCGTACAGGGTCTGCAGGCCCAGGTAGGTGAATTGCTGGTCGCGCTCGTGGTTGATCGCCTTGCCCAGTTTTTCCAGGTCGAAGGAGGCCAGCACAGGGTTCAGCAGTTCGAACTCGATACCTTTGGCGACGTAGGCCGGCAGTGCCTTGGCGTACAGGTCGGCCATCTCGTGGTGGGTCGCGCTCTCGGCGACGCCCAGGAAGCCCAGGCCTTCGGCACGCAGGGTGTCCATCAGCAGGCGGGCGGTCACGAACGAGTAGTTCGGCTCGCGCTCGACCAGGGTACGGGCAGTCATCACCAGCGCGGTGTTGACGTCGTTCAGGGCCACGCCGTCGTACAGGTTCTTCAGGGTTTCGCGCTGGATCAGGTCGCCGTCGACTTCAGCCAGGCCTTCGCAGGCTTCGGTGACGATGGTGTTCAGGCGGCCCATGTCCAGCGGCGCGAGGCTGCCGTCGGCGCGGGTGATGCGGATCGACGGGTGCGCTTGTACCGGTGCGTCGGCGGTGGTGCGGGTGGCGCGTTCCTTGGAACGGGCGTCGCGGTAGATCACGTAGTCGCGAGCCACTTTCTGCTCGCCGGCACGCATCAGGGCCAGTTCGACCTGGTCCTGGATTTCTTCGATGTGGATGGTGCCGCCCGACGGCATGCGACGCTTGAAGGTCGCGGTGACCTGTTCGGTCAGGCGGGCAACGGTGTCGTGGATTCGCGACGAAGCGGCAGCGGTGCCGCCCTCAACTGCGAGAAACGCTTTGGTGATAGCGACGGTGATCTTGTCATCGGTGTAAGGAACGACAGTGCCATTACGCTTGATCACACGCAGTTGACCAGGCGCGGTGGCAGCCAGATCCGAATTCGAATCGGCGGCCTGCGGCAAGGTGCCCTGCGGGTTCTCGCGAGTTGTGTCGGTTTGCATGGGTGTCTCCACGTTCTCTATGTTTGTTTGGGCACCATCACGGTGCCCACCGTTCCGTCCTGAAGCACTACGACCGGCCAGCGCCGGGTAACGACTTCGGGACAGTTCAGGAAGTGGGCCTTGTGGGCGCCGCTTCCATGCCGAAGTCTTCGGTTCGCGCGATACGCGTGAAACCGCATTCCTTTCGGGGAGCAGTTTCGCCACTGCAACACCCGTACCGTTTACGCCGTGATCAGCTGAAAAACGGTAGCCATCCGCAGGCGCGGTTTGGGCTTCTGAAAATACGTTTGGTTCAACCCGACAATGGCAATAAAAAGCCTTGAATTCACTGTCCGGTTTGTGTTTGGTTTTTGGCGCGAACCCCTACATGTAGGGTTTTTTTGAGCGCGGGCTACAAGATAATGCGTTTTGGGGGGCGATTGCAACGGACAGCCTGTGGATAACCCTGTGCGTAAATTGTGTGCGAAACAGGGAAAACCTTTGTAGGCCGTGAACCTGCTGAGCTAGACCGTTTGTCACTGTTTTTTCGCCGGGAAAAACGCTTCAGCGGATTTTTAAGGGCGCGAACCCTATCACAAAAAACGGCCTTGTCCGAACGCATTTACCGACTTGTGTTCTCGCTGTACGCCGTTTATACAATCGGCCCTGACACACGCATTCTTATCCTCCTTAAAGATGACAAAAAGACGGGAGGATCCTTCCTTTATTCGCAGCATCGGCAAGCAGAGGTCACCCGTGGAGCAAGAAGCCTGGCAGGTATTGATAGTCGAGGACGACCAGCGACTGGCCGAACTGACCCGCGAATACCTGCAAGCCAACGGATTGCGTGTGGAGATCGAAGGCAACGGGGCGCTGGCGGCGGCGCGGATCATCAAGGAACAGCCGGATCTGGTGATCCTCGACCTGATGCTCCCCGGTGAAGACGGCCTGAGCATCTGCCGCAAGGTGCGCGACCAGTACGACGGGCCGATCCTCATGCTGACCGCGCGCACCGACGACGCCGACCAGATCCTCGGCCTCGACATCGGCGCCGATGATTACGTGTGCAAACCGGTTCGCCCACGACTGTTGCTCGCGCGCATCCAGGCGTTGTTGCGACGCAGTGACGCACCGGAGCCGGCGGCGGGCAAACCACGCCGTCTGCAATTCGGCCCGCTGGTGGTGGACAACGCCTTGCGCGAAGCCTGGCTGAGCGACAGCGGTATCGAGTTGACCAGCGCCGAATTCGATCTGCTGTGGCTGCTGGTGTCCAACGCCGGACGCATCCTGTCCCGGGAAGAAATCTTCACCGCGTTGCGCGGCATCGGCTACGACGGTCAGGACCGCTCGATCGATGTGCGCATCTCGCGCATCCGCCCGAAGATCGGCGATGACCCCGATCACCCGCGCCTGATCAAGACCGTGCGCAGCAAAGGTTATCTGTTCGTGCCTGAAGCCTGCGTAGAACTGCCGCTGTGAACTCGATCTTCCTGCGCATCTATGGCGGCATGTGCGCGGCGCTGATTCTGGTGGCGGTACTCGGCGTGCTGGCGCTGCACCTGCTCAACCAGGTGCGCAGCGAGCAATACCGCGAGCGCCTGGCCCACGGCACGTTTTCCCTGATGGCCGACAACCTGCAACCGATGAACGAGACCGAGCGCCACCGCGCCTTGCTGGTGTGGGAACGGCTGCTGGGGATTCCGCTGACGTTGCAGACATTCGCCCAGACCGATCTCGATCTGACCCAACGTACCCGCGTACAACGTGGGCAGGCACTGGTCGAGCAGACCGGCCCGCACGCAGCAAAGGTCTACCGACTGGTCAGCGACAAGGAACAGCTTGTGCTGGTGGGCGAAGTGCAGCAGATCAGCGAGCAACTGGCCCGGGCGACCATCTACCTGCTGGCCGATGAACTGGTGCGGGTTCCCGTGGGCGAGCAACCCAAGCGCCTCGCGCAATTAAAGGAAGAGAAGGGGTTCGGTTTCGATCTGCGACTGGTCACCGTGGACGAGGCCGACATGGATGAGGACCAGAGCCGTCGCGTCTCGGAAGGCGATACGGTGATGGCGCTGGGCAAGGGCGGTGATTCGATCCGGGTGTTTGCCGGGATGGTCGGCACGCCGTGGGTGCTGGAAATCGGTCCGCTCTATCAGATGAATCCGTACCCGCCGCAATGGCTGGTGCTGATTGCCGCATTGGGTCTGACCCTGATCGGCCTCATCGTCTATTTATTGGTGCGTCAGCTGGAACGGCGATTGCGCGGTCTTGAAGCGGCGGCCACGCGCATCGCCAAGGGCAGCCTGGAAACCCGTGTGCCGGCCCGCGGTGCCGACTCGGTGGGCAAGCTGGCGGCGGCGTTCAACGGCATGGCCGAGCACCTGCAACAGTTACTGGCGATCCAGCGTGAGCTGGTACGTGCGGTATCCCATGAGTTGCGCACGCCGGTGGCGCGCCTGCGATTCGGTCTGGAAATGATCGGCTCGGCCACCACCCCGCAAGCGCTGGAGAAGTACCGCGAGGGCATGGACCACGACATCGAGGACCTCGATAAGCTGGTGGACGAAATGCTCACCTATGCGCGGCTGGAGCAGGGCTCGCCGGCGCTGACCTTCCAGCGCATCGACCTCGATGCACTGGTCAATCAGGTAATAGAAGAACTGGCGCCACTGCGCGCCGACGTCACGGTGCAACGCGGTCTGTGTCTGTCGGCCGCCGACTGCGACGATGCCTGGGTCGAGGCCGAGCCGCGATATCTGCATCGCGCCTTGCAGAATCTGGTGGGCAACGCCATGCGCCATGCGCGCTCGAAGGTCACGGTCAGTTATCAGGTCGGGCAGATGCGTTGCCGGGTGGATGTCGAGGACGACGGCCCGGGTGTGCCGGAGAGTGCCTGGGAGAAAATCTTCACGCCCTTTCTGCGGCTGGACGACAGCCGTACCCGGGCGTCCGGTGGGCACGGCCTGGGCTTGTCGATTGTGCGGCGGATCATCCACTGGCATGACGGCCGGGCGCTGATCGGCAAGAGCAAGAGTCTGGGCGGGGCGTGTTTCAGTCTGAGCTGGCCGCGGAATCAGGAGCGGCGCTGAAAGCGTTCAAGCCTGGATGCTGACCAGGCTCAACAACTGCCCGTCGTGCACCCCGAACTGTGCATCCAGTTCGGTCCCGTTGCGCCATTCGCTGGACAGGTCCGTCAGCAGGCGCAGTCTTACATGACCTTGCTCGGTCCACTCGAGCACTTCGGCGTGCTCGAAATAGAAGCGCTTCTGGACGATCGGGTACAACGCCTTGAACAGGCTTTCCTTCACCGAAAAAGTCAGCGTCACCCACAACGCCAGTTGATCGCGGGCGCCGGCGGCCATGCGCTGCATCTCCGCTGGCGTGAGGATTTCCCCGGCCAGGCGCTCGGCCCGTTCGGCGTTGAGCAGGTTTTCCACGTCCATGCCCAGTCCGCGCCAGTGCTGTTTGTTGGCGACAATCGCTGCCGCCCGGCCCGTGCTGTGGGTGATCGAGCCACAAATATGTGCCGGCCACACCGGTGCGCGATCCTCGCCAATCGCCGGGACACTGCTTGAACCTTCCAGTTGTTGCAGCGCGGCCCGGGCGCAAATCCGCCCCGCGAGAAACTCCGCCTGACGCTTGGCCACCGAGCGCTGGATGCTCGGCGGCGGCTCGATGGCACTGCGGCGAAAATCATCGCCGAGCAATTGCGACGGGTCGAAATGGGTGCTCAGCAGCACGGTGTCCGGCAGCACGATCGGCAATGGCCAGTGGGCATCGAGCGGGGTGCAGCAGGCGGGGAGGAGAGGGCTGGAATTCATGGCGGGCATTTTGCCGGGTTGCTTTGAGGCTGGATAGTGCGCAGATGTGGAACGTTCCCGCGCAGGGCGCGGGAACGAGTGGGTTCAGCCAAAGATTTTCTTGAAGAAGGCCTGCATGTCCGCCCAGGATTTCTCATCCGCAGCCTTGTTGTAGCCGATGTCCGGGCCACCATGATCGCCGTGGCTCAAACGATCCGCATCGGGGTTGGTGAAACCATGCTTGGCGCCGTCGAGACTGACAAACTTGTAGTCGGCGCCGGCCTTGTCCATTTCAGACTTGAATGCTGTGACGTTGTCGGCGGTGACCATGCTGTCCAGCGCGCCGTGCTCGACGAGGATCTTCGCCTTCACGCTGCCGGGCGTCGCCGGGGTCTTGGTGGCGAGTGCGCCGTGGAAACTCACCACGCCGGCCAGTGGCACACCCTGGCGCGCCGCATTCAATACCACGCCACCACCGAAGCAGTAACCGATGGCGGCCAGTTTGCCGGTGTCGGTCTGTGGCTGTTTTTTCAGCAGGTCGAGGCCGGCCTCGAAGCGTTTGCTGGCGGCATCGGCGTTCTGCGTGGCCGCCTGCATGAATGCCATCGCGTCTTTCGGGTGCTCGGTGTTCTTGCCGTCACCGTACATGTCGATGGCCAGCGCGCTATAGCCGAGCCCGGCGAGATCCCGGGCGCGGCGCTTGGCGTAGTCGTTCAGGCCCCACCATTCATGGACCACCACCACACCGGGGCGAGGTCCCTTGATCGCATCGTCATAGGCGTAATAACCGATCAGTTTCGTGCCATCGGCGCTCTGGTAAGGTATTTCCTCGGTTTTGATCGCAGCCGCGCTGAGGCTGCTGAAGGCGAGCAGGGTGAGGGCAAGGAACAGGCGCATGATCGGGTCTCCTGACAATAAAAGGTCAAGACAGCCTAGTTCATTTGATTGCGCCCGGGTTCAGGGTGCGTTCAGGGCAGGTACAGGCCGGGTTCAGTAATCTTGAACCACGTCCGAGGGATGAAATGAACAGGACCCTCAAAAGCGGCAGTACACCGTTGTCGCAGGTATGCTGTTGGAGATGCTGATTGGCCCGGGAGAGTGTCATGAAACTGTTGGTCGTCGAAGATGAAGCGCTGTTGCGCCATCACCTGCAAACCCGCCTGACGGAAAGCGGTCACGTGGTCGAGTCCGTGGCCAATGCCGAAGAGGCGCTGTACCAGACCGGGCAATTCAATTTTGACCTGGCGGTGATCGACCTCGGCCTGCCGGGGATGGGCGGGCTCGACCTGATCCGCCAGTTGCGCCAGGACGGCAAGAGCTTTCCGATCCTGATTCTCACCGCGCGTGGCAACTGGCAGGACAAGGTCGAAGGCCTGGCCGCCGGCGCCGACGATTATCTGGTCAAGCCGTTCCAGTTCGAAGAGCTGGAAGCACGGCTCAATGCGCTGCTGCGTCGTTCCAGCGGTTTTACCCAGTCGTCCATCGTTGCCGGACCGCTGCTGCTCGACCTCAATCGCAAGCAGGCGACCCTCGATGAACAGCCGCTGGCGCTGACCGCCTACGAATACCGGATCCTCGAATACCTGATGCGTCACCACCAGCAAGTGGTGCCCAAGGATCGCCTGATGGAACAGCTGTACCCGGACGACGACGAGCGTGATCCGAACGTGATCGAAGTGCTGGTCGGGCGTTTGCGGCGCAAGCTCGAAGGCCCGGCCGGGTTCAAGCCGATCGACACGGTGCGTGGGCTGGGCTATCTGTTCAATGAGCGCTGCACTTGATCCGTTCGCTTCGTGTTCGTTTGATGTTGGCCGCCACGACGCTGGCGGTGTTCTTCATGCTCGCCTTGCTTCCGGCGATGCAAGGGGCGTTCAGCCTGGCGCTGCAGGATTCCATCGAGCAGCGCCTGGCTTCGGATGTCACCACACTGATTTCTGCTGCACGGATTGAAAACGGTCGGCTGGTGATGCCGATGCAGTTGCCGGACGAGCGTTTCAACCTCGCCGACTTCCGTCTGCTCGGCTACATCTACGACCGCGAAGGTCATCTGGTCTGGCGCTCGAAAGCGACCCAGGAAGAGCAGATCAACTACAAACCGCGTTACGACGGAATGGGCAGCGAGTTCGCGCGGATTCGCGAAGCCAGCGGTCAGGAGTTCTTCGTCTACGACGTCGAAGTCAAACTGCTCGGCGGCAAGAATGCGGCGTTCAGCATCGTCGCGCTGCAACCGGTGCGCGAATACGAAACCACCCTCGAGGGCCTGCGGGAAAACCTCTACCTCGGCTTCGGTGCTGCGTTGCTGGTCTTGCTCTCGCTGCTGTGGATCGGCCTGACCTGGGGCCTGAAAGCCCTGCGCCGGCTCAGTCAGGAGCTGGACGAAATCGAAGGCGGCACCCGCGAAAGCCTCACCGAACAGCACCCCCGTGAACTGCTGCGCCTGACCGGCTCGCTCAACCGCTTGCTGCACAGCGAGCGTCAGCAACGCAGCCGTTACCGCGACTCCCTCGACGATCTGGCCCACAGTCTGAAAACCCCGCTGGCGGTGTTGCAGGGTGTCAGCGAAGACATGGCCCAGCGCCCCGAAGATCGCGATCAGGCCTGGGTGCTGCAAACCCAGATTGAACGCATGAGCCAGCAGATCAGCTACCAGTTACAACGCGCCAGCTTGCGCAAAAGCGGTCTGGTGCGCCATCAGGTGCGCCTGCGCCCGGTGCTCAAAAGCCTGTGCGACACCCTCGACAAGGTCTACCGAGACAAGCGCGTTCGCGTGGCATTCGACCTGCCGGAGCACTGCTACCTGCCGATCGAGCAGGGCGCCTTGCTGGAAATGCTGGGCAACCTGCTGGAAAACGCCTATCGCCTGTGCCTGGGCGAAGTGCGCATCAGCGTGCGCGAAACCCTGGCCGGGAGCGAATTGTGTATCGAAGACGACGGCCCCGGCGTACCGCAACATCAGCGGGCGCGGATTCTTGAACGCGGCGAACGTCTGGATCGCCAGCACCCGGGGCAGGGGATCGGTCTGGCGGTGGTCAAGGACATCATCGAGAGCTACAACGCCAAATTGACCCTGGGCGATTCGCCGATGGGCGGGGCGGCGTTCAGGATTCATTTTCCAGCGGTGTAAATCGAAGTCTCTTTCGAAAGGCGCCTTGATTTCGACCATTCATCGCCACTGTCAGATCTGACAGTGGTTCGTTCCGCGCATATCCAACACCCTGTTTTTGTCCATCACGGGATCGGGCCGTGATGCTTTCGGAACAGGGAGACTGGAAATGGTTGCGTTCATCACTGCTCAAGAACGGAAACAAATGGTTGAGGCGATGCCTCGAGTCAGAATAGATCTACCGTCCGCTTCGATTGATGGAGCGCTGAATGGAGTGATTCCCTTTGCGCTGTTGAGTAAGGGACTGACATTCCGAATTCCCTGGTTTGAAGGGCAGCGAGAGGGCGCAACATTTCACGCTATCGTTGAGGCGAAATATTCGAATGGTTGGGGGCTGGGAGGAACTATCAAAACCGCCGATGGGGATACGACCCTGGAAATACCTGCCGAACGTGCATTGGCGCTCAGGGGGCAAGAGGTCAACGTCTACTACTTTTATTTTGAAGCTGATCCCAATAGGTCTCCAGCGACCGATTACCTTGTCGAGGACGAAATTTATCGGCCTGTCATAGATGGGGTCGAGGGCAATGTCATCTCTTCAGCGTTGGCTGATCAGGGCGTGAACCTTCGGCTCAGGGAGTCAGCGTCGCTCTCGACCGGCGCACTGGTTTCTCTTTTCTGTCACGGGTCTGATTGCGAGTCCAGCTGGGTCAATTACTTTCGGATCGAAGCGGATGATGCAGGCAAAGATGTTGTTATTGCTGTTGAACCCCGTTACTTGAAGCCGAACAAGTATGGCGCCATTGAGATTGTGTACACCGTGAGCAATGCTGGCCGGCAATGGATCAGTCCCGTTTCAGTGTTTCAAGTCGAGGGCGACTTGCTGAGTCCGGTTCCTGACCATGGCATTTTGGGACACTACACTCCTGGCAATCTTGAAAAAGTCGATGAAAGTGGAAGGACTCCACTCACGCTGAGCACTCACGGAATGAGCGTCGGAGACGCACTTACCTTCGTTTTTTGGGGGAGTGACATCGGAACTGTGTATGTCTTGCAACAGACATTGGGAGCTCATCAGATCGGTCTGGATCTGAAAATCAAGGTCCCATACAGGCCAGATCACCTAGGCACTGAGGCCAATGCTTTCAGCATTATCGAACGGGTATCAGGAGGTACGGTTGGCTCTCCATTGATGCAACTTTCTATTTGGCCAGACTGATGATCAACACTTAAAGCCTCGACTCATCGGCTTGTATTGGTGCTCACACCTGCGCCCGATACGCCCCCGGCGTCAGCCCCGTCCACTTCTTGAACGCCCGATGGAACGCCGACGGTTCGGAAAATCCGAGCTGTTCGGCAATCTGTTGCAACGACAGATCCGCCCGCCCCAGGTGATAGATCGCAATGTCCCGGCGCAACTGATCCTTCAACTCCTGAAAACTGGTGCCTTCCTCGCGCAAATGCCGGCGCAGGGTTTGCGGGCTGATGTGCAGGTGCGCCGCTACGGCTTCCAGGTCCGGCCAGCGCGCGCTGTCGTGACTGAGCAGGCGGCGCAATCGGCTGCTGAGGCTGTTGCCGTCGTCCGGGCGAGACAGCAGGTCGGCGGGGGAGCGTTCGAGAAAGTGCTTGAGGGTGCGCTCGTCCTGCAACAGCGGCATGTGCAGATAGCGACTGTGAAACACCAGACTGCTTTGCGGCGCCGAAAACGCCAGCGGACACGAGAACAGCAAATCGTATTCCGCCCCGTGCGCCGGTTTCGGGTAGCTGAAACTTGCCTGTTCCAGACGAATCCGCTGGCCGATCAGCCAACTGCCGAGGCGATGCCAGATCACCAGCAGGCTCTCGGAGAGAAAGTGATCCGGATCCCACAATTGCGAATCGTCGAGGCTCAGGCGCACCCATTCGTCTTCATGGCTCAGGCTCAGGCGCGGGGCCTCGGGGAATAGGCTATAAAACAATAAGCCGCGCTGCAGAGCCTTTTCCAGGCTGCGGCAATGGATGATGGCGTGGCACATCATGGCGAAACTGCCGGTCTTGCTGGGCGCGTTGCCGAAGCCCAGGCATTCGTCGTCCAGGGCCTGCCACAGGTTCTGGATCAGTTGGGTGAACAGTTCCGGGGCGATCCGCGCACGGGGCTCGTCGAGCAGTTCGGGACTGATGCCCAGTTGCAGCAGCAAGCCCGAATAATCGAACCCGCGACGGCGCGCGCCGACGAGGGCGGCACGGGCGAAGTGACTGGCGATGGTGCGTTCGCGCATAAGCGGCAAATCCTTCCTCTGGCGACCGATGGTAGCCGGCGGCTCTGATCGGCAACAAGGCGGATTTCCGCCAAATTGTAGGACGAGAGCAGGTGTGTTGGCGGAAATCCGCCACACTTGAGTAACCGGATGGTGACACAGAAAAACCTGCATCCCCTGATATCAAAAGGCTTGCAGCAATTTGCACCAAAGTGGCACGACGTTTGCGATAAGAGCGACAGAAGCGTGCGCCGAGCCGGTCCGGAAAGCGCCGTTCGACACAACAAATCCCTCCAGTGCAGGAGGGTTCGCAATTCAAGTGTCGCGTTCAACAGATGGATGTTGCCACGCGGGACTCTTGAGGAACTTTGCAATGACGACTCGTCAGCCACTGTACAAATCCCTGTATTTCCAGGTGATCGTCGCAATCTGTATCGGTATTGCGCTCGGTCACTACTACCCGCAGTTCGGCGTGGCCGTAAAGCCGCTGGGTGACGGGTTCATCAAACTGATCAAGATGATCATCGCTCCAATCATCTTCTGCACCGTGGTCAGCGGCATCGCCGGCATGCAGAGCATGAAATCGGTCGGCAAGACCGGCGGTTACGCGCTCCTGTACTTCGAAATCGTTTCGACCATCGCCCTGCTGGTCGGCCTGATCGTGGTCAACATCGTGCAGCCGGGCAACGGCATGCACATCGACGTCGCTACCCTCGACGCCTCGAAAGTCGCCACCTACGTGCAGCAAGGCGCTGACCAGAGCGTTGTCGGCTTCCTGCTCAACGTGATCCCGACCACCATCGTCGGCGCGTTCGCCACCGGTGACATCCTGCAAGTGCTGATGTTCTCGGTGATCTTCGGTTTCGCCCTGCACCGCCTGGGTGCCTACGGCAAGCCGATCCTGGACTTCATCGATCGCTTCGCCCACGTGATGTTCAACATCATCAACATGATCATGAAGCTCGCGCCGATCGGTGCCTTCGGTGCGATGGCGTTCACCATCGGCGCCTACGGTGTCGGCTCGCTGGTGCAGCTGGGTCAACTGATGGCGTGCTTCTACATCACTTGCCTGGCGTTCATCCTGATCGTGCTGGGTGCCATCGCCCGCATGCACGGCTTCAGCGTGCTGAAGATGATCCGCTACATCCGTGAAGAGCTGCTGATCGTACTCGGCACTTCCTCGTCGGAATCGGTACTGCCACGCATGCTGATCAAGATGGAGCGTCTGGGCGCGAAGAAATCGGTAGTGGGTCTGGTGATCCCGACCGGTTACTCGTTCAACCTCGACGGTACTGCGATCTACCTGACCATGGCGGCCGTGTTCATCGCTCAGGCGACCGACACCCACATGGACATCACTCACCAGATCACCCTGCTGGTGGTGTTGCTGCTGTCCTCCAAAGGCGCCGCCGGTGTGACCGGTTCGGGCTTCATCGTGCTGGCCGCCACCCTGTCGGCGGTAGGTCACCTGCCGGTGGCCGGTCTGGCACTGATCCTGGGTATCGACCGCTTCATGTCCGAAGCCCGCGCCCTGACCAACCTGGTCGGCAACGCCGTTGCGACCATTGTTGTGGCCAAGTGGGTCAAGGAACTGGACACCGACGTACTGGACGCCGAGCTGGCCTCGGGCGGTCGCGGTATCGTCGACCAGCGTCACGAAGACGACCTGGGTGTGGCCGAAGGCCCGACCCCGAGCAATGTGAAGTAAGCATCGCTTGAATGGAAAAACCCGCTTCGGCGGGTTTTTTCTTGCCTGCTGTTTGAGCGCAACGGTCAGCGCAACTGACGCATCCGGTAATTGCCCCATTGTTCATGGCTGCCTAGGCTGCATGCATCGTTGATGGAGATCGCCCATGTCTGCACCGCTGGCCTCACTGAAGATTCTGGATTTCTCGACCCTGCTGCCGGGACCGTTCGCCTCGCTGCTGCTGGCGGACATGGGCGCCGAGGTGCTGCGCATCGAATCGCCGACCCGCCTCGATTTGCTGCGGGTGTTGCCGCCTCACGATCACGGGATTTCGGCCAGCCACGCCTACCTGAATCGCAATAAACGCAGTCTGGCGCTGGATCTCAAACAGCCCGAGGCGCTGGAGCTGGTGAAGCAGTTGCTGGCGGACTACGACATCGTACTGGAGCAGTTTCGCCCCGGCGTGATGGAGCGGCTGGGGCTGGGCTACGAGGCGCTGAAGGCGATCAACCCGAAGCTGATTTATGTGTCGATCACCGGATACGGCCAGACCGGGCCGTACAAGGATCGCGCCGGCCACGACATCAACTATCTGGCGCTGGCCGGGCTCTCCAGTTACACCGGGCGCGCCGACAGCGGGCCGTTGCCGCTGGGCATGCAGGTGGCGGATATCGCGGGTGGCTCGCTGCACGGGGTGATCGGCCTGTTGGCGGCGGTGATTTCCCGCCAGCAAACCGGGCAGGGCACACACCTGGACGTGAGCATGACCGACTGCGCCTTCAGTCTGAATGCCATGGCTGGCGCCGGGTATCTGGCCTGCGGCGAGGAGCCGGGCTGGGAGGATCAGATGCTCAATGGTGGCAGCTTCTACGACTGCTACCGCTCCCGCGACGGGCGCTGGATGTCGGTGGGCAGCCTGGAGCCGGCGTTCATGCAGCAACTGTGTGCGGCGCTGGGGCGGCCGGAGCTGGCGGCGCAGGGTTTGTCACCCAAGCCTGAGCAGCAGCTGGCGCTCAAGGATGCCTTGAAGGTCGAGTTCGAGAAGCATGACTTTGCCGAACTGTGCGAGCTGTTCGCCGGCATCGATGCCTGCGTCGAACCGGTGTTGAACCTGGGCGAGGCGGTGCAGCATCCGCAGTTGCAGGCGCGGGAGCTGGTGACTCAGGTGCCCCGTGGTGATGGCTCGTCACAAGCGCAGATCGCTTGCCCGCTGAAGTTTTCCGAAGCGTTGCCGCCGCCGCGACATGTCGGCGCGGCGCCGGGGCAGCATACGGATCAGGTGTTGGGGGAGTTGGGCTTGAGTGTTGAGCGCATTGCCGAACTGCGGCGGGCCAAAGTGATCGCCTGACTCACTCGACCCGCATCTCGCCACTGAACACCAGCGTATTCCGGCATCGGCGGCACAGATACCGTCGCCCCTGCCTGACCAGACTATGGCGCTGGGCCGAAAACGGAAAATCGCTGTCCGCACACGGGCATTTGTAGATATAGCGGGTCACGCTGCGGCGTTTGATCTCATACGTATGGCAGCGATCCGGCGGCAGCTCGTAGACGCCGCGCATGATCAGTTGCCACTCCTCGCCATGGGGCTGGATGCGGTCGCCGAACAGTTGATGGGCGATCAGGTGCGCGACTTCGTGGGCCACGGTCTGTTTGAGGAAATGCTCGGTGTTCTCCCGGTACAGCTGCGGATTGAAGCGCAGCAGGTTCTCGTGCAGATGCGCGACCCCGGCTTTTTGCCCGCGCAGCTTGAGGCTCACCACGGGGCGTTTGAAAGGACGTTTGAAAAAGGATTCAGCGAGTTGGAAACAGTCTTCGACGCGGGTATTGAGTTGCTCGGGCATGCTTGATGGATCTCCAGAGAGTCGGAGTATGCCGCAACCGTCCGGCCTTGCGTATCGCTGAACTGCCGAATGGTCGTGACGCTTTTCCCTGGCATGAGAAGGCCGCCTCGCGGCGGCCTGTGTTGGCGGATCTTGTTCTTCTCGGCGGTGCGGCCAGCTAATTTGTGTAGACGGGCCCCACGCCCAGTCCCCAGACAATCACGGTAAACGCCATGATGGCCACCAGCACCACCAGACCCACCGCCAGCACCGAGCTGGAAAACAGAAAGCCCTCGTCAGACGGAATGTTCATGAAGGTCGGCAGCCCCACATACAGCAGGTACACCGTGTAGCAGATGGCCGCCGTACCGACGATCATCCCCAGCCACATATGCGGATACAGCGCCGCCAGGCCACCGACGAACAACGGTGTCGCGGTGTAGGTGGCAAACGCGACGCAACGGGCCAGGCTCGGGTTGGCGTCATAGGTGCGGGCCATCCAGTGCACGAAGGCCCCCATGACCGCGACCCCGCCGAGCATCGCCAGGTACGACATGATGGTCATCCACAACGCGCTTTCGACGGTGAGCATCACCGGGGCGCGGCTGCCGATCACCCAGCCGACCTGAGTCGTGCCGATAAACGCCGAAACAGCGGGGATCGCCGCCAGAATCAACGTGTGCGTCAGGTACATGTGGCTGATGCTTTCCTCTTGGTCGCCACGGATTTCCTTCCATTCCTGATCGGGGTGGGTAAAAAGTCCCACTACGTGATGGATCATGCCAGTCACTCCTCTCGTTATTGCCATCGCCCCCCAGCGGAGCGCCTACGGGCCAATGTGGCCGAGCAAATACAGGTCTTCAGATTGCGTGCGACCTTATGTCGCAGTATAGGAAGGTCTTAACCGCACAGGTATTGGGGTCTTAGAGCAAATCGCGCTGTAAACCGGCGGGGTAATCGCGTCGGGGTCTGTGCAGACGGGCATTCGAGGGGGCGACAACCTGTGGCCACAACCCCGGTGTTTTTGCGTAAAATGCCCGCCTTTCGTCACACCTCACGGATTTCGCGTCATGGGCACTCTTACGGTCAATCAGAACAAACTGCAAAAGCGCCTGCGCCGCCTGGCCGGCGAAGCAGTCACCGACTTCAACATGATCGAAGACGGCGACAAGGTCATGGTCTGCCTGTCCGGAGGCAAGGACAGCTACACCATGCTCGACGTGCTGATGCACCTGCAGAAGGTTGCACCGATCAAGTTCGAGATCGTCGCCGTGAACATGGACCAGAAGCAGCCGGGCTTCCCCGAGCACGTGCTGCCTGCCTACCTGAAAGAGCTGGGCATCGAGTACCACATCGTCGAGAAAGACACCTACTCGGTGGTCAAGGAACTGATCCCGGAAGGCAAGACCACCTGTTCGCTGTGCTCGCGCCTGCGTCGTGGCACGCTGTACACCTTCGCCGACGAAATCGGCGCGACCAAAATGGCCCTCGGTCATCACCGCGACGACATCGTCGAGACGTTCTTCCTCAACATGTTCTTCAACGGCTCCCTTAAGGCGATGCCGCCGAAGCTGCGCGCCGACGACGGACGCAACGTGGTGATCCGTCCGCTGGCCTACTGCAACGAGAAAGACATCCAGGCCTACTCGGACTTCAAGCAATTCCCGATCATCCCGTGCAACCTCTGCGGTTCCCAGGAAAACCTGCAGCGTCAGGTGGTCAAGGAAATGCTGCTGGACTGGGAGCGCAAGACCCCGGGCCGTACCGAGAGCATTTTCCGCAGCCTGCAGAACGTGATCCCGTCGCAACTGGCTGACCGTAACCTGTTCGACTTCACCAGCCTGAAGATTGATGAAACTGCCGCTTCGCGTTTCGTCAACGTGGTGAACCTGTAAGCGATCCGATCGCTTGAAAAAACGGCGCTCGCGGGCGCCGTTTTCAATTCGTTTTTTAGGAGAGGGCATGCGCGATTACAAGTGGCTGCACGAATACTGTCTGAACCGCTTCGGTTCGGCGGCTGAACTGGAAGCCCATCTGCCCGTTCCCAAGACTCCGGCGCAACTGCGCCAGATCAGCGACGACCGCTACCTCTCGACCATGGCCCTGCGGGTGTTTCGTGCCGGGCTCAAGCACAGTCTGGTGGATGCCAAGTGGCCGGCCTTCGAAGAAGTGTTCTTCAAGTTCGACCCGGAAAAGGTCGTGCTGATGAGCGCCGAACACCTTGAGCGGTTGATGCAGGACGCACGGATTATCCGTCACCTGGGCAAACTGAAAAGCGTGCCGCGCAATGCGCAGTTCATTCTGGATGTCGAGAAAGAGAAGGGCAGTTTCGGCGCATTGCTCGCCGACTGGCCGGTGACCGATATCGTCGGCCTGTGGACCTACCTGAAAAAGCATGGCCACCAGCTGGGCGGGCTGTCGGCGCCACGCTTCCTGCGCATGGTCGGCAAGGACACGTTCGTGCCGAGCTACGATGTGGTCGCGGCGTTGAATGCACAGAAGATCGTCGACAAAGCGCCGAGCAGTCTGCGGGATCTGGCCACGGTGCAGAACGCGTTCAACCAGTGGCATGAAGAAAGCGGCGGGCGGCCGATGAGCCAGATTTCGATGATGCTGGCGTATACCGTCAATCACTAAAACCGCGCTGCGCGCATCGCTAGCAGGCTAGCTCCCACAGAAGATTTGTGAACGTCGCAGATCCAGTGTGGGAGCCAGCCTGCTGGCGATAGCGGTCTCTCAGACGACGGAGACTTCGCCCTCGCCGGCCAGTTTGCGATTCAGCTGATACCGCCACCGCACATACAGCAGCGCCGAGCAGAACACCGCCAGACTGGCGATCATCTCCAGCACGCCAAACAGCTGACGGCTCGGGTCATACGCCGCCAGTGCGCCCTTGATGAAGTACAGATTCACCACAAAGCACATCCACGAATGCCCGCGGGCGCTGCCCATGATCATGGCGGGTGCCAGCACCAGCCACGGGATCAGTTCGATCAGCAGAATCACCCACGGCCGTGCGCCGTGCAGGTCGGCGAACACCAGGTAATACGCGGCGAGCAGTCCGGCCAGGCCGAAAAAGCACAGCAGACTGATCACCCGCATTGCCCGCACCCGGGGCTCCAGCCATTCGACGGCGGGCAGGACTTTCGGCTTTCTGGCCATCTCAGTTCCCCAGCTTCTGGGCCGTCCTGGCCAGACGTGCGCCCAGTGCGCGGCACAGCGCCACTTCGTGCTGATCGAGACCGCTTTTGCCGTCAGCCCCGGCGTGATGGCTGGCGCCGTACGGCGTGCCACCGCCCTGGGTTTCCAGCAGTGCCGACTCGCTGTAGGGCAGGCCGGTGATCAACATGCCGTGGTGCAGCAGCGGCAGCATCATCGACAGCAGCGTGGTTTCCTGACCGCCGTGCAGGCTGGCGGTGGACGTGAACACACCGGCGGGTTTGCCCACCAGCGCGCCGGTCAGCCACAGGTTGCTGGTGCCGTCGAGGAAGTACTTGAGCGGCGCCGCCATGTTGCCGAAACGGGTCGGGCTGCCGAGGGCCAGGCCGGCGCAGTTCTTCAGGTCATCCAGCGTGGCGTACAGCGCGCCTTCATCCGGAATGTCCGGCGACACCGCTTCGCACTCGGTGGAAATCGCCGGCACGGTACGCAGGCGCGCTTCGAGGCCGGCCTGCTCGACGCCACGGGCAATCTGCCGGGCCATCTCGTTGGTCGAGCCACTGCGGCTGTAATACAGAACCAGAATGTACGGCGCACTCACGGCAACAGCTCCAGGATCTGCTCCGGTGGGCGGCCGATGACGGCCTTGTCGCCGGCTTCGAGAATCGGGCGCTCCATCAACTTGGGATGCGCCGCGATCATTTCAATCAATTGTTTCTCGGTGAGACTGGAATCGGCCAGGTTCAGGGTCTTGTACTCGTCTTCGCCGGTGCGCAGCAGTTGCCGGGCGCTGATCCCCAGCTTGCCGAGCAGGGCCTTGATTTGCGCGGCGTCCAGCGGTGTTTCGAGGTAGCGCACGACGTTCGGCGTCAGGCCACGGGCTTCGAGCAGTTCGAGCGCACCGCGGGATTTCGAGCAGCGCGGGTTGTGATAAAGCGTCAGATCGGTCATGGGCGGGTCGCTTCTTGCGTAGAGTGGCGGCTATTCTAACTGTGCAGCGCGCAATCCAGAACCTTGGGAGGCGATGGGTCGCAGGCGCATTCAATTTTTCACAAGGAACATGACATGACACGGCGACTGGCAGCGGCATTGACGATCATCGGGGCGTTGATGCTGGGGGGCTGCGGTAACGACTACGGCATCGATCAGAACGGGCAGAAGGTCGCGTCCGAGCGCCTGGACAAACAATGGGTGGTACTCAATTACTGGGCCGAATGGTGCGGTCCGTGCCGCACGGAAATCCCGGAACTCAATCATCTGGCCGAAGAACTCAAGGGCAAGAAGATAGGGGTGTTCGGGGTCAACTTCGACAATGTGCAGGGCGAAGAGCTGAAAGGCGCCAGCGAGAAACTCGGCATCAAGTTCACCGTGCTGGCGCAGGATCCGGCGGACCTGTTCGAACTGCCGCGCAGCGAAGCCTTGCCCGTGACCTACATCATCGACAACAAGGGCAAGGTGCGGGAACAGTTGATGGGCGAGCAGACGGCGGCGGGGGTGATGGCGAAGCTTGAGGCGTTGAAGGCGACCAATTGAGGATCGTTCCCACGCGGTGCGCGGGAACGATCAGAAGGCTCAGCCTTCTTCCAGCCACCAGCGCAATGGCTTGCCTTCGGCAGGCCAGAAGCGCATCTGCTCGATGGGCGAAACGTCCCAGCGCTCGACTTTCTCCAGGGCCTGCAGGAAACGCTGTTCCTGCTCCATCAGCGCTGGAGCGCAGAGCTTGCGGGTCTTGCCGATCTTGCCGAAGCTGAGCTTGTCGCCATCGAGGGTGTAGGGCGCGAACCAGTGGTTGCAGCCGCCATTGCCATAGGCCCGGCCATCCTCGCCGAGGGTCACGGTCAGGTGGCTGTAATCCATCAGTGGCCGCTCGCCGATCCATTCCAGGATGTAGCTGCGGTCCTGTTGCAGTTGTACGGGCTCCGCGGCGCAGCCCATCAGGCCGGCGCCGACAGCGGCGGTCAGGGCCAGGTGTTTCATCACGCCGGCTCCTGGCATTTCGGGCACAGGTGCTTGTCACCGACGGCTTTCCAGCCCAGTTCTGCGATGCGTGCGGTGGCAGCCGGTTTTTCCGCAGGCTTGCCCAGTTTGGCGTCCACGGCGAATTCGAAGCTCAGCTCCTTGGCGCAACTGTCGCAGTTGACCTGCCAGGTGTGGATCGCCAGTTCGCCGAACACCGGGCCGGTGGTCATCGCGGTCCATTGACCCGGCGGGTTGATCAGATGGCGGACGGTGTCGACGGTCAGGCGCATGGACAAGTCCTTGCTGCCTTTGAGGGTCACGACCAGCACGTCACCGATACGGATCGAGCCACCGTTGCCGGTGACCTGATAACGGCCCGGTACGAGCGCGCGGCATTCGGTGAGGGTGTGTTGCGGGTTCATCAGGGTGTAGCGGAAATCGTGTTCGACCATGGGTCCTCCAAATATGCGCGACATGCTAGCACGGGCTTGATTGCAGAATAACGCGCACGTGCGACCTTCGATCCGGTTCAAATCGACACCACAGTCGTGGCAAACTGCCGCCTTCATCTCTAAGGAACGGAACATGGCGCTGATCGAATGTTATGAATGCAAGCGGAGCGTGAGCTCCGAAGCGACGGCGTGCATTCATTGCGGAGCTCCGTTGACGGAGGCGCAGGCACCGGCCAGGGCGAGCTCCGGTGGATCAACGATTTCCTTTGGCAGTCTGCCCCGGAACAAGGCGGTTCCCGAAGCTTTCGTCGCAGCGCCTGCGCCTGCCCCGGAACCCAAAGTCATGCCCGCCGCTGCCGGACGCCGGCGCCGGCAACAGGCCGAGCGAGCGGCTGAACCTCAATTGAATGCCGACGGCGTGCGTCCGGTCGAAGGCTGGTTGAAGATCATGGCGTTCCTGATGCCGATGATCTTTGTCTGGTTCCTGTTGCGCCGGGGGCATTCTTTCCAGCAGCGACTGATCGGCTTCGGCTGGCTCGGTCTGTTGATTCTGTGTGTGGCGATTTCTCCGACGCCACCTCCTGCTTGACGCCTGATCGCTCAGCCCTCGACCTGGTTCTGCGGTGATCCCGCCGCCCAGGTCGCGATGTTATGCAGGGTGGTCGCGGCAATCGCACCCAATGCTTCGCGAGTCAGGAACGCCTGATGCGCGGTAATGATCACGTTGGGGAAGGTCAGCAGTCGCGCCAGTACGTCGTCCTGTAACGGCAGGTCGGAGCGGTCTTCGAAAAACAGCTGCGCCTCTTCTTCGTAAACATCCAGCCCCAGATAACCCAGCTGACCGTCCTTCAGGGCGTCGATCAGCGCCGGCGTGTCCACCAGGCCACCGCGGCCGGTGTTGATCAGCATCGCGCCCGGCTGCATGTGCGCCAGCGAATCACGGTTGATCAGATGCTTGCTCTGCTCGTTGAGCGGGCAGTGCAGGCTGATGATCTGCGATTGCTCCAGCAGTTGCGGCAGACTGAGATAGCGCGCCCCCAGGGCTTCGACGGTCGGGTTCGGATACGGGTCGAAGGCCAGCAGCTCACAGCCGAAACCGTGCATGATTTTCGCGAATGTGGCGCCGATCTGGCCGGTGCCGACAATGCCGACAGTCTTGCCGACCAGATCGAATCCGGTCAGGCCGTGCAGGCTGAAATCGCCTTCGCGGGTGCGGTTGTAGGCCCGGTGCAGTCGGCGGTTGAGCGCAAGAATCAGCGCTACGGCATGCTCGGCCACTGCGTGGGGCGAGTAGGCCGGAACGCGCACGACCACCAGCCCCAGGCGTTTGGCGGCGTTCAGGTCGACATGGTTGTAACCCGCCGAGCGCAGGGCGATCAGCCGGGTTCCGCCGGCCGCCAGACGTTCCAGCACGGGAGCGCCGAGGTCATCGTTGATGAAGGCGCAGACCACCTCGTGCCGGTCGGCCAGCGGTGCCGTGTCGATACTCAGTCGAGCCGGTTGAAAGTGCAGTTCGATGCCGGCCGGGCAGTCGACGGCAAGGAAACTGTCGCGGTCGTAGGTCTGGCTGCTGAAAACGATCGTGCGCATGCAATCCTCCTGAAGCATCGACGCGGGCGCGAATCACCCGCGACCACTTTAGCCGCATCGGCGTTGACCGGCATTGCCGTGGATCAGGCGCTGATCTTCGCCTGCGCCGCCAGACGATTGATCGCCCGCTCCAGTTCATCCAGTGCGGTTGAGGCCTTGGGATCTTCCTGCTTGAGCAGGGTTTCACTGCGCTGGCAGGCAGCACGCAATTGCGGAACGCCGCAGTAGCGGGTGGCACCGTGCAGGCGATGCACCCGTTCGAGCAGACCGTTCTGATCCTGATTGTCGCGGGCCGTGCGAATGGCTTCGCGGTCAGCCTCGAGCGAAGCCAGCAACATGGCCAGCATGTCCGCCGCCAGATCTGCCTTGCCGGCGGCCAGACGCAAGCCTTCCTCGTGATCCAGTACCGGCAGGTCCTGATGTCCCACGAGGCTTTCACCGCCACGGTCCGGTGCCTGATTGCGCAGTGCCAGTCCCGTCCATTTCAGTACCACCTGCGCCAGTTGCCGTTCGCTGATCGGTTTGGTCAGGTAGTCGTCCATGCCGCTTTGCAGCAGTGCGCGTTTTTCGTTGGCCATGGCGTGGGCGGTGAGGGCGACGATCGGCAGCGGCGTGCAATGACGTTCGCTTTCCCACTGACGGATCGTCTCGGTGCTCTGGCGCCCGTCCATGCCCGGCATCTGCACGTCCATCAGCACCAGATCGAAGGTTTCGCTCTGCACGGCCTTGACCGCGGCGTAACCGCTTTCGACGGCGAGCACCTTGGCGCCCATGTCTTCGAGCAATGTCTGCACCAGCAACAGGTTGGCCGGGTTGTCGTCGACGCACAGCACTTTCGGCGCGCGGCTCGACAGCGGTTCGCCGGGTTCGCTGCGGGTCTGGCGCGGGTTGACCATGTCCGACAGTGCCCGGCGCAGCTTGCGGGTGCAGGCCGGTTTGGACTGGAGCTGGCTGTGCGGGTTGGGCACCGAGAGATGGAACAGCGTCAGTTCGGTGGTCGGGCACAACACCAGTACCCGGCAACCGAGGTGTTCGAGATCCCAGATGTGCTGGTTGAGTCGTTCCGGCGGCATGTCGTTGCTGGTGATGCCGAGCACCGCCAGATCGATGGCCTGATCGGTCTGATGGGCGCCAGTGACGCCATTGGTCAGGCTTTCCAGGGTATTGAACGGCGTGACGTCGAGCCCGCAGTCTTCCAGTTGATGCTGCAAGGCCTGACGCGCCAGTTCGTGGTTTTCCAGCACCGCCACCCGGCGCCCGAGCAATGGCGCGGCGGGCAGGTCTTCGGCATCGTCGCGGGTTTTGGGCAGGCTCAGGCTGATCCAGAATTCCGAACCTTCGCCCGGGGTGCTGTCGACGCCGATTTCGCCGCCCATCTGTTCGATCAGACGCTTGGAAATCACCAGGCCGAGCCCGGTGCCGCCGGGCTGGCGCGATAGCGAGTTGTCAGCCTGGCTGAACGCCTGAAACAACGCGCGCACGTCCTGGTTCGACAGGCCGATACCGGTGTCCTGAATGCTGATGCGCAGCTGCACGCTGTCTTCGTGTTCTTCTTCGAGCATCGCACGGGCGACGATGGTGCCCTCACGGGTGAACTTGATCGCGTTGCTCACGAGGTTGGTGAGGATCTGCTTGAGCCGCAGCGGATCACCGACCAGCGACAGCGGTGTGTCGCGATAGACCAGACTCACCAGTTCCAGCTGCTTGGCGTGGGCGGCAGGGGCGAGGATGGTCAGGGTGTCCTGCAACAGGTCGCGCAGGTTGAACGGGATGTGGTCGAGCACCAGTTTGCCGGCCTCGATTTTCGAGAAATCGAGAATTTCATTGATGATCCCCAGCAGACTGTCGGCGGATTTTTCGATGGTGCCCAGATAGTCGAGCTGGCGCGGAGTCAGCTCGCTTTTCTGCAGCAGGTGGGTGAAACCGAGAATGCCGTTGAGCGGTGTGCGAATTTCGTGGCTCATGTTGGCGAGGAACTCGGACTTGATCCGGCTCGCTTCCAGGGCTTCTTTGCGGGCCAGGTCCAGTTCGATGTTCTGGATCTCGATGGTTTCCAGGTTCTGGCGCACGTCTTCGGTGGCCTGATCGACGCTGTGTTGCAGTTCTTCCCGGGCGTTTTGCAGGGTGCCGGCCATGCGGTTGATGCCGGACGCGAGCTCGTCGAGTTCCTGGCTGCCGAGGGGCGGCAGACGGGTTTCCAGATGACCGTCCTTGAGTTGCGCGACCGCCTGTTTGATCTGGCTGATCGGGCGATTGATCGTGCGGCCCATGCGCAGGGCCAACAGTGCGGCGCCGGCCAGTCCCGCCGCTATCAGCAACAGACTGGCGAACAGGCTGCGGTAGCCGCGCAGCAACATGCCGTTGTGCGAGAGTTCCAGTTCCACCCAGCCGAGCAGGCGGTCGGACTCTTCAGGGATCAGTTCGCCGGCAAGGTTGCGATGCTTGCCGAAGACCGGCATCAGATAGCGGGTGGCATCGTTGCCGCTGCGCCGCAGCAATTGTGTGCTGTCGCCGCTGGGGGCCTGGTTGAGCATGGTCGGGCCGGCGTGGGCCAGCGGCGAGCGGTCGGGCGCGAGGAAGGTCACCGCGCGCACGTCCGGTTGTTCCAGGGATTGGGTGGCGATGCGCTCGAGCAGTTCGGCATCGCCGTGGCCCATGGCCGGCGCCACCAGCGGAGCGAGTTGCTCGGCGATCATTTCGCCGCGCTGCATCAATTGGGCCTGCAGGTCGGACTGCTGCGTCCAGGTGAAATAGCCGCCCAGTACCAGCGCCATCAGGCTGGTTGGCAACAGGGTCAGCAACAACACGCGACCTTTGATTCCCAGTTTCTTGAGCACGCCTATCTCCTGCATCCCGCTGATCATCGACTCTTGCGTGCTTCCGGCACGCGGCATGGGCGCAGTGTAGCGATTTGCTTGCGGGCATTCCCGGGAAAAATCATGTCGTGATCGGTCGTTTCGGTGCCAGTCATTTGTCCGGCAGGTCAACCTTGGGTTGCCGGGCGGCGGGCAATCTTGAATAATCCCCACAACTGAGAATTATTTGCAGATAGTCATGACTCCTGTCTCTGTTGGCCAGCCACGCATTCTTTCCATCGAGGACGATCCCGTCCTCGGTGCCTATGTTCACGAGCAACTGGGGCGCAGCGGCTTTCAGGTCACCTGGTGCCAGAGCGGCAGCGAAGGCCTGAGCATCGCCCGGCGCCAGCCGTTCGATGTGGTGTTGATGGATATTCTGTTGCCGGGGCTCGACGGCCTGAATGTGCTGACGCAACTGCGCCAGAGCCATTCCACGCCGGTACTGCTGATGTCGGCGCTGGGGGCCGAGGCTGATCGTATCAGCGGTTTTCGCCTGGGGGCCGACGACTATCTGCCCAAGCCGTTCAGCATGGCCGAGCTGCACGTGCGGATCGAAGCGATCCTGAGGCGGGTCGCCCTCGATCGGCGTCCTGCAATCAGCGTTGAGCCTGTAGCGGCGGGCGGTCTGCATTTCGACGAAGAACAGTGCGAGGTGTCCTACCACAATCAACCCGCCGGCCTGACTCGCAGCGAATACCGCTTGCTGGAAACCCTCAATCGCAATGATGAAGAGGTGTTGAGCAAGGCTTTCCTTTATCAGCACGTGCTCCAGCGCGGCTACGCGGCCCACGACCGCAGCCTCGACATGCACATCAGCCAGATTCGCCGCAAACTCAAAGCGATCGGCTACACCGAGCGGGAAGTACGCACGGTGTGGGGCAAGGGCTATGTTCTGAGTGCCGTCGATGAAGGTGTCTGATCTGCCGGGTCGACATTCGCTGTTCTGGAAACTGGCGTGTCTGCTGGTGGCGTTCTGTCTGCTGATGATCTGGTTGAGCTGGTCCTGGGGCCGCTATATGGAGGAGCGCAACCAGTTCCTCTCCGACGAGGCGCGCGGCACATTGGCCCGTTATGCCGCCGAAGCCGAAGTGGCGTGGCAGCGCGATCAGCGTGTTGGCATTGACCGCTGGTTGCAGAGCATGGAATTGCGCGAGGCCGGCTGGGTTGGCGTGATCGGCGGCAACCTGCAGTCGCTAAGCAGTGATCCGCTGAACGCACAGGAAATCCAGCATCTGACCTTTCTGCGCGGCCTCGACTGGCCGATTCACAAGCAGGGCCGGCCGTGGCTGCGTGTACCATTTCCTATAGAACCGGCCGCCGGCAGCCTGGTCATCGAGCTGCCTGAACGCTTCCTGCCGGGCAAGTACCGAGTGTTCTGGCGGGTGATCACCAATGGCGTGATTCCCGGTCTGTTCACCCTGTTGCTGTGCGTGGGCCTGTATCGCCTGCTGGTGGTGCCGTTGAACAACCTGCGCGAACAGGCCAACGCGTGGCGCGCCGATCAATTGAATGTGCGCCTGTCGAGCGGCATCACCCAGCGCCCGGACGAGCTCGGCGAACTGGCCCGGGCCTTCGATTCGATGTCCGAGCGCCTGCAATCGACCGTTGCCCTGCAACAGCAATTGCTGCGCGACCTGTCTCACGAATTGCGTACGCCCCTGAGTCGCCTGCGAGTGGCCAGCGAAAGCGAGCAGGACCTGCAATCGTTGCGCGAACGCATTGGCCGCGAAGTCGATGGCATGCAGCGGCTGGTCGAAGACACCCTGCAACTGGCCTGGCTCGAAACCGAACGTGCACCGCTGCCGGACGAAGCGATCCAGATCCAGGCGCTGTGGGAAATGCTTACGGAGAACGCCTGTTACGAAAGTTGCTGTCCGACAGGGCAGTTGCAATGTGCGGTGGATGCATCGTGCTGGGTGCGCGGCAACCTCAATACCCTGGCCCAGGCGCTGGAAAACATCCTGCGCAATGCGATCCGTCATTCGCCCAAGGGCGGCATCGTGCGGCTGGATGGCCGGCGTGACGGGGATTACTGGCATCTATGGCTGGAGGACGAGGGCGGCGGCGTGGCTGAGGCGGATCTGGAACGGATCTTCTCGCCATTCACCCGACTCGACGGCTCGCGGCCGGGGGACGGTGGTTTCGGTCTTGGGCTGAGCATTGCGAGGAATGCGGTGCAGCGCCAGGGCGGGACTTTGTGGGCCGAGAACGGTCAGTCGGGATTGCGATTGCATCTGCGGTTGGTGGCGGATGACAGCGCCCATTCCGGCGCCTTCGCTGGCAAGCCAGTTCCCACCGTGGATGTGTGTCGCCCGCAGATAGTGTGAACAGCACAAGAAAGTGTCAGCACTGCTGACACTCTTTAAAAAGCCGCACCAACGGCGCGACTTTTACTGCTTATTCCAAGAAACCATAAGCACCACACTTTGCGTGATATGGGCCGCGCAGGTTTGCCGGTATGATAGGCGCCCCCGCTGTCCGGATTGCGAAAAACGCCATGACCTTGCAGTACCCAACCATCGCCGATTGCGTCGGCAACACGCCGCTGGTGCGTTTGCAGCGCCTGCCCGGTGTCACCAGCAACACCCTATTGCTCAAGCTCGAAGGGAACAACCCTGCGGGTTCGGTGAAGGATCGTCCGGCGCTGTCGATGATCACCCGTGCCGAGTTGCGCGGGCAGATCCACGCCGGCGATACGCTGATCGAAGCGACCTCGGGCAACACCGGGATCGCATTGGCGATGGCTGCCGCGATCAAGGGTTACAAGATGATCCTGATCATGCCGGACAACTCCAGCGCCGAGCGCAAGGCGGCGATGACCGCCTACGGCGCGGAGCTGATTCTGGTCAGCCAGGAAGAGGGCATGGAAGGCGCTCGCGATCTGGCCCAGCGGATGGAGGCCGAAGGTCGTGGCAAGGTGCTGGATCAGTTCGCCAACGGCGACAATCCCGAAGCGCACTACACCACCACCGGTCCGGAAATCTGGCGTCAGACCCAGGGCACCATTACCCATTTCGTCAGCTCCATGGGGACCACCGGGACCATCATGGGCGTGTCGCGCTACCTGAAAGAGCAGAGCGACAGCGTGCAGATCATCGGCCTGCAACCGATGGAAGGCTCGGCCATTCCCGGCATCCGCCGCTGGCCGCAGGAATACCTGCCGAAGATTTATCAGGCTGATCGTGTCGACCGCATCGTCGACATGGCGCAAAGCGAAGCTGAAGACGTTACCCGTCGTCTGGCCCGGGAAGAAGGCATCTTCTGCGGTGTGTCCTCGGGCGGTGCGGTGGCAGCGATGCTGCGCCTGTCCAAAGAAGTTGAAAACGCGGTGATCGTCGCGATCATCTGTGACCGTGGCGACCGATACCTGTCGACCGGCATTTTCGACGCGGCCAACTGATGGCCAAGCACGAGAGAGGCCTGCGCTTCCAGCCCACCGGCGGCAGCAAGGCCCCGCAACTCCCGACCGGCAAAAAGCAGCGCTTGAAGATCGAGCGCCTGGCCAATGACGGTCGCGGCATCGCGTTTTTTGAAGGCAAGACCTGGTTCGTCCTCGGCGCCCTGGCGGGTGAAGAAGTCGAAGCGCGGGTGCTTGGCGCCCACGGCAAAGTGGTCGAGGCGCGCACCGAGCGTGTGTTCACCGCCAGCGAATTGCGTCGCCCGGCAGCTTGTCAGCACGCCGGGCGTTGCGGCGGTTGCAGCGTTCAGCATTTGCCCCACGGCGAACAGCTTGCCCTGAAACAGCGCATGCTCGCCGAGCAGCTTTCACGAGTCGCCGGTGTCGAACCTGAAGAGTGGGCTGCACCCTTGACCGGTCCGGAATTCGGCTACCGTCGCCGCGCCCGTATTGCCGTGCGCTGGGACAGCAAGGCCAAAACCCTTGAAGTCGGTTTCCGCGCTGCCGGCAGTCAGGACATCGTGGCGATCAGCGAATGCCCGGTGCTGGTACAGCCCTTGCAGCCGATCATGACCCGTCTGCCGGAGATGCTCCGTCGCCTGAGCAAACCTCAGGCGCTGGGGCATGTGGAATTGTTCAGTGGCTCGTCCTTGGCCGTTCTGCTGCGTCACATGGCGCCGCTGTCCGAGGCCGATCTGACGATCCTCAAGGATTTCTGCGCCTTCCATGAGGCGCAGTTGTGGCTGCACGGCGAAGGTGAACCGCAGCCGGTCGATGCTACGCAGTCGCTGGGTTATCGCCTTGAGCAGTGGGATCTGGAGCTGGCTTGGCGGCCGGGGGATTTCATTCAGGTCAATGCCGGGGTCAACGAAGCGATGGTCGCCCAGGCGCTGGACTGGCTGAAACCGACTGCCGATGAGCGCGTGCTCGACCTGTTCTGCGGTCTTGGCAACTTTGCCTTGCCGCTGGCCAAAACCGTGCGCGAAGTGGTGGCGGTCGAAGGTGTGCAGACCATGGTCGATCGCGCCGCCGCCAACGCTGCCAGTAACAATTTGCATAACACAAAGTTTTTTCAGGCCGATTTATCCCAGCCTTTGACCGATGCCGAATGGATCGGAAACGGCTTTTCTGCGGTACTCTTGGACCCACCGCGTGACGGTGCTTTCGAGGTGGTGCGCAAGCTCGCGACCCTGGGTGCCGAGCGGTTGGTGTATGTGTCGTGCAACCCTGCAACTCTGGCGCGCGATACGGTCGAATTGATCAAGCAGGGCTACCGGTTAAAACGTGCCGGGATTCTCGATATGTTTCCTCAGACGGCACATGTCGAGGCCATGGCGTTATTTGAAGCGAGCTAGGATGGCTCGTCTGATCCGACTGATCCGCTTGTGCAGCACTCGTCTTAGCCCCGCGAGTGCGAACGGGCAATCAAGGTCAGTGATTTGACGCATTGAGTCTGCGTCGTAGGGAAGGTAAAGCAAGATGGTACAGGTGAGAGCACACCAGCCGATCAACACCGACGGCAGTATCAATCTCGAGGCTTGGCTCGATCATGCGGTCAGTGTCGATCTGGCACTGGATCGCGAAGCCTTGAAGGAGGCCTGTGAGTACGCTCGACAGGCCGAGCAACAGTCCAACGCGGCGAAGAATCTCTGGTCCGAAGGCAGCGGCAGCTTCAGCACCGGCCTTGAGATCGCAGAGATTCTCGCCGACCTCAAGCTCGATCAGGATTCGCTGGTCGCGGCGGTGCTTTACCGTGGCGTGCGTGAAGGCCAGATCGAACTGGCAGCGGTCAGCCAGCGCTTCGGCCCGGTGGTCGCCAAACTGATTGACGGCGTGCAGCGCATGGCGGCGATCAGTGCCAGTCTCAGCCCGCGCCAGTCGATGGTGATGGGCACCCAGGGCCAGGTGGAAAACCTGCGCAAGATGCTGGTGGCGATGGTCGACGACGTACGCGTCGCGCTGATCAAACTCGCCGAGCGCACCTGTGCGATTCGTGCGGTGAAAACCGCCGATGACGAGAAGCGCAACCGGGTCGCCCGGGAAGTCTTCGACATCTATGCGCCGTTGGCTCACCGTCTCGGCATCGGTCATATCAAATGGGAGCTGGAGGACTTGTCCTTCCGTTACCTGGAACCCGACCAATACAAACAGATCGCCAAGTTGCTGCACGAGCGGCGGCTCGACCGTGAGCGTTTCATCGCCGATGTGATGACCCAGCTCAAGGACGAATTGCAGGCCACCGGCGTCGACGCCGACATCAGCGGCCGGGCCAAACACATCTATTCGATCTGGCGCAAAATGCAGCGCAAAGGTCTGGAGTTCAGCCAGATCTATGACGTGCGTGCGGTGCGCGTGCTGGTGCCGGAAATGCGCGACTGCTACACCGCGCTCGGCATCGTCCACACCCTGTGGCGGCACATCCCGAAAGAGTTCGACGACTACATCGCCAACCCGAAAGAGAACGGCTACCGCTCGCTGCACACGGCGGTGATCGGCCCGGAAGGCAAGGTGCTGGAAGTCCAGATCCGTACCCATTCGATGCATGAAGAAGCCGAGCTCGGCGTCTGCGCGCACTGGCGCTACAAGGGCACCGACGTCAAATCCGGCTCGAACCACTACGAAGAGAAAATCTCCTGGCTGCGTCAGGTGCTCGAGTGGCACGAAGAACTGGGCGACATCGGCGGCCTGGCCGAACAGCTGCGGGTCGATATCGAACCGGACCGGGTCTATATCTTCACCCCGGACGGTCACGCCATCGACTTGCCTAAGGGCGCGACGCCGCTGGACTTCGCCTACCGCGTGCACACCGAAATCGGTCACAACTGCCGTGGCGCGAAGATCAACGGGCGCATCGTGCCGCTCAACTACAGTCTGCAGACCGGTGAGCAGGTCGAGATCATCACCAGCAAGCACGGCACGCCGAGCCGCGACTGGCTGAACCCGAACCTCGGTTACGTCACCACGTCCCGGGCGCGGGCGAAGATCGTTCACTGGTTCAAGCTGCAGGCTCGCGACCAGAACGTCGCGGCGGGCAAGACCCTGATCGAGCGCGAGCTCAATCGCCTCGGTCTGCCGGCGGTGGATTTCGACAAGCTGGCCGACAAGGCCAACATGAAAACCGCCGAAGACATGTTCGCCGCCCTCGGGGCCGGCGACCTGCGTCTGGCACAACTGGTCAACCTGGCGCAACAACTGGTCGAGCCGGAGCGCGGCAACGAACAGCTGGAACTGATCCCGCGCAAGGCCACCGGCTACAAGCCGGGCAAGCGCGGCGACATCCAGATCCAGGGCGTCGGCAACCTGATGACCCAGATGGCCGGCTGCTGCCAGCCGTTGCCGGGCGATGCGATCGTCGGTTACATCACTCAAGGGCGCGGCGTGAGCATTCACCGTCAGGACTGCGCCTCGGTGCTGCAACTGGCCGGACGCGAGCCGGAGCGGATCATCCAGGTCAGCTGGGGCCCGGTGCCGGTGCTCACCTATCCGGTGGACATCGTCATCCGCGCCTACGACCGTTCCGGTCTGCTGCGTGACGTTTCGCAGGTGCTGCTCAACGAGCGGATCAACGTGCTGGCGGTCAACACCCGCTCGAACAAGGAGGACAACACGGCGCTGATGTCCCTGACCATCGAGATTCCGGGGCTGGATGCACTGGGCCGGTTGCTGGGGCGGATTTCCCAGTTGCCGAACATCATCGAGACGCGGCGTAACCGGACTCCATGAAACCGACCTACAGCCTTGAAGACCTGTTGCACCTGATGAACCGTCTGCGGGATCCGCAGTACGGCTGCCCGTGGGACATCAAGCAGACTTACGCGACCATCGTCCCGCATACCCTCGAGGAAGCCTACGAAGTCGCCGACGCCATCGAGCGCGGCGACTTCGATCACTTGCAGGGCGAGTTGGGCGATCTGCTGTTTCAGGTGGTGTATTACAGCCAGCTGGCGCGGGAAGAAGGGCGGTTCGAATTTGCCGGGGTGGTCGACAGCATCACCCGCAAGCTGATTCGTCGTCACCCGCATGTATTCCCCACCGGCGATCTGTATGCGCCACTGGACGTGCCGCGCCTGAACGAAGAGCAGGTCAAGCAGCGCTGGGAGGAGATCAAGGCCGAAGAGCGTGCCGAGAAATCCGCCGAGCCGCAGCAACTGTCACTGCTCGACGATGTGCCCACCGCATTGCCGGCCTTGTCCCGTTCGGCCAAGTTGCAGAAGCGCGCAGGGCAGGTCGGTTTCGACTGGCCGGATGCCCTGCCGGTGCTGGACAAGGTGCGCGAGGAGCTCGATGAAGTGCTCGAAGCCATGTCCGAGAATGACCCGCAAGCGGTGGCCGACGAGATCGGCGATCTGCTGTTTTCGGTGGTCAATCTGGCCCGGCATCTGAAGGTCGATCCGGAAACCGCACTGCGTGGCGCCAATGGCAAGTTCGAACGACGCTTCCGTTTTATCGAACAGGCATTGCGCGACACCCACCGACCCATAGAAGATTGCACCCTCGAAGAGTTGGACGCCCTGTGGGGCGAAGCCAAACGTCAGGAAAAGAATTTGCCCAGCTGCGGCTGAGCCGTTGCCCAAGTGAGTAAGCATCAATGAGCCTTTCCCTTCGCGACCAGTTGCTCAAGGCAGGACTGGTCAACCAAAAGCAGGCCAAACAGGTCAGCAAGGACAAACAGAAGCAACAGCGTCTGGCCCACAAGGGTCAGATCGAACTGGATGACTCCCAGCAGCGCGCTGCCCAGGAAGCTCAGGCCGAGAAGGTCAAGCGTGACCAGGAGCTGAACCGTCAGCAGCAGGAGAAGGCCGAGGCCAAGGCCCGGGCTGCGCAGGTCAAGCAGTTGATCGAAGTCTCGCGTCTGCCGAAGCTGACCACCGAGGACTACTACAACTTCGTTGACGACAAGAAGGTCAAGCGCATCTCCGTCAACACGCTGATGCGCAACAAGCTCAGCAGCGGCTCGCTGGCAATCGTGCACCATGCCGGCGGCTACGAAGTGATTCCTCGTGAGGCGGCCCTGAAGATTCAGGAGCGCGATCCACAGCGCATCGTGCAGCTCAACGAGAAGGTCGAAGAGGTGAGTGCCGAGGATGATCCGTACGCGGCCTATGTGATCCCTGATGATCTGATGTGGTAATCACCTCAATATAAAACTGTCGTTGCCAACACATTTGTTAGTACTTCAGTTTATAAAACACCTTGAGCCCGAAAGAGTGGTTGGATACGCTCTTTCGGGTTCTTCTTTTTGTGCCTTTTAAATATTTTATAATCGTTTGCTGGCGATGATTGTCGCTATCTGGATTTTATTAATTATTCATGTGTTCATCAGGAGGATATTTGCCGACTTAATTTATTCGAGACTATTGCATGTTGATTACCATTGTTTCACTGCAACAACCGACGTTCCACTCCGAGTTTTCTTGGGCGCGCAAAGCGGGCCAGTCGATGACGGACTACGTGAGCCAGGAACTGGATCGGAGAGTGCAGTTTGTCAGTGACAGGCTGGAAATGGCTGCCAGAACAGCAAACGATCTTGGCCCGGACAATGCCTGTCTGTTCTTCACGTTACCCGAGTTTTTCTGGAACGTCCCGTGGAGCAGCGCAGAGCGTGAAGAGGAGCTATTGGAGCTCAGTAGGGTCTGCATGGAGCTGATGCCCCGGTGCATGGAAAAGCTGATGGACTGGCTGCGACAAGAGTACTTCGGCAAGGTTGTCTTGCTGGCGGGAACCTGTGCCACTCTGGTGAAGGTGGGCGAGGGCAAGGACGCTTGTTTCGATGCCATCAACTATGTGTTGGCAACGAGTAACTTCGCATTTCGCAGCGACGGTCTGCCGGAAATATCGATGTGGCCGAAGCGTTATGTTTCCGGCATTGATTTTGGGAAATATGAAGGCAGTGATGCCGAACATTGGTATTTCAATCTTTCAGGCAATGTACAAATCAAAGTTAAACAACTCAGCTCAACGCTGGCTGAACATAACTCGGCTTACGGTTATGGTGCGCGTTTTTCAAATGCATTGATCAAACAGTGCCCTTTCAGTATCAATGTATGTTTGGACTATGCCGCGCTAGAGTTGGGTGAGCGCGATCGGGAGTTGGAAAGCATCGATTCGAAAGTCGACTTCCTGATTGCCTGTGGCATGCCGTTCGAAGACGGTCTGCGTTATCCGGACACTGTGCGGTTTGCTGTCAGGAACGACGGGATGGGGGAGGGCAGTTGCGAATTTGCCGAGGTGCAGGCCGGGAGAATTACTGGTTTGTTGCCTGCGATGATCATCGAAGACACTCTGCATTTGGCGACATTTGAGCTGACCTGAAAAAAAGCGCCTGCCGCGGTGACTGGCCGGGCAGGCGCTTGGTCCGTCATGCAGGCTCAACCGGCCGACATTTCGCGTTTCTGTTCTTGCAGTTCCAGTTCGGCCTTGTAGTTGTGGGCGTCGATCTCGTTGTGGAACATGCCGACCAGCAAGTCTTGTTGATGCACATCCCAGATCCGTACGCCGGCGGCTACGCCTTCATGGGACATGTGTGAATCGTCGCGTTCAGTTACTTTTACAGTCATCTGCTAGCTCCAATCTCTGTTATCTGCAGCAAGGCGTGTGCAGGACTCTTTTATAAAATTTGTTAGCCTGCTAAGTAAACGCTCGATTTGTGCAATGTATTCTTGCGAAATCTGCAACAGCGCTGGAGCCCGCTGAATCCGCGACATTCAGTCGCAGGGCAGTAAGTTGCATGACAAACGTTTCATCTTGGCGCTGCTGAAAATGCTTTTCTCCGGGCAAAAAAACGCCCCGAACCAGTCGGGGCGTTTTCATGTGCGGCTCAGCGGAAGGGAATTACTTGCCTTCCCAGCGCTTCAGCACGAGGGTGGCGTTGGTGCCACCGAAGCCGAAGCTGTTGCTCATCACGGTGTTGATGGTGGCGTTCTCGCGGGTCTTGGTCAGCACCGGCAGATCGGCCACTTCAGGGTCCAGTTTGTCGATGTTGGCGGAACCGGCGATGAAGTTGCCTTCCATCATCAGCATGCAGTAGATCGCTTCGTGAACGCCGGCGGCGCCCAGGGAGTGACCCGACAGGCTCTTGGTGGAGCTGATGGCCGGGGCCTTGTCGCCGAACACTTCACGCACACCTTTCATTTCCGCGACGTCGCCGACCGGAGTCGAAGTGCCGTGGGTGTTCAGGTAGTCGATCGGGGTGTCGACGGTGGACAGCGCCTGCTGCATGCAGCGGATGGCGCCTTCGCCGCTTGGAGCCACCATGTCGTAGCCATCGGAGGTCGCGCCGTAGCCGACGATTTCCGCGTAGATCTTCGCGCCACGGGCCAGAGCGTGTTCCAGCTCCTCGACCACGACCATGCCGCCACCGCCGGCGATGACGAAACCGTCACGGTCGGCATCGTAGGCGCGGGAGGCTTTTTCCGGGGTGCAGTTGCGCTTGCTGGACAGGGCGCCCATTGCGTCGAACAGGAACGACTGGCTCCAGTGCTCCTCTTCACCGCCACCGGCGAACACGATGTCCTGCTTGCCCATCTGGATCTGTTCCATGGCGGTACCGATGCAGTGAGCACTTGTGGCGCAGGCAGAGGCGATGGAGTAGTTCAGGCCCTTGATCTTGAACGGAGTGGCCAGGCACGCCGAAACGGTGCTGCTCATGGTCCGCGTTACACGGTATGGGCCGACGCGCTTGACGCCTTTCTCGCGCAGGATGTCCAGCGCTTCCATCTGGTTCAGGGTCGACGCACCGCCGGAACCGGCGATCAGACCGGTACGCGGGTTGGACACCTGCTCTTCGGTCAGACCGGAATCGGTGATGGCGTCTTTCATGGCCAGGTAGGCGTAAGCCGCTGCGTGGCCGACGAAACGATAGATCTTGCGATCGATCAGTTCTTCAAGGTTGAGGTCGATGGAGCCGGAAACCTGGCTACGCAGACCCATTTCGGCATATTCCGGGTTGAACCGGATGCCAGGGCGGCTTGCACGCAGGTTAGCGGAGACGGTCTCTTTGTCATTGCCCAGGCACGAAACGATGCCCAGACCAGTGATAACGACGCGGCGCATGCGAATAACCCTTAGAAGTTGTCAGTGGAGGTGAACACGCCGACGCGAAGGCCTTCGGCGGTGTAGATTTCGCGACCGTCGACAGTCACCGAACCGTCGGCGATGGCCAGGTTCAGCTTGCCCTTCAGGACGCGTTTGATATGAATGTTGTAGGTGACTTTCTTGGCGGTCGGCAGGACCTGGCCGAAGAATTTCACTTCGCCCGAACCCAGCGCACGGCCGCGGCCCGGCAGGCCTTGCCAGCCCAGGAAGAAACCGACCAGTTGCCACATGGCGTCCAGACCCAGGCAGCCCGGCATCACCGGATCGCCCTCGAAGTGGCAAGCGAAGAACCACAGGTCAGGGTTGATATCCAGCTCGGCGACCAATTCACCTTTGCCGTACTTGCCGCCTTCTTCGCTGATCAGGGTGATGCGATCCACCATCAGCATGTTCGGGGCGGGCAGTTGCGCGTTACCTGGGCCGAACAGCTCACCGCGACTGCAGCGCAGCAGGTCTTCCCGAGTAAAGGCGTTTTGTTTGGTCATGCGAGCTCCTCAATAATCCCATGCGGCAGGTGGGGCAAATCTTCCCGACCGATCGACGCGTTCATGCCTCGAACCGGCAGCCTACTCATAGACTATTGCGTTGTGGTGAAAGTCACAGCACCAAGGACATGAATGTACACTTGTGCACTGAAATTTTTATTCAAGCCCCTTTTGAGGCTCGTTCGGGTGCCTAAGACTGCCGCACTTTCGCTTTTCACGCCAGTCGCAGATGCTCGAAAGGGCCTCTCTACTGCACCCAGCGCTGCAGAATCTGCTGCAGGTCATTGCGTTTGAATGGCTTGGCCAGGTAATCGTTCATACCCGCCGACAGGCAGTTTTCCCGGTCGCCCTGCAACGCGTTGGCCGTCAGGGCGATGATCGGCACATGGCCGCAGCCGGGCAGGCGGCGGATCTGCCGGGTCGCCTCGTAACCGTCGATGATCGGCAAACGGCAGTCCATCAGGATCGCTTCGTAACGACTGCCCCCGGCACTGCGTACAGCCTGCATGCCATCGGTGGCGACGCTGACAGTGAAGCCCAGGCTGCGCAACATGGCCTCGATCACGGTCTGGTTGACCGGGTTGTCCTCCACCAGCAGGACATTGCGGCCTTCGCCGTGAGCATTGCCATCAATTGCGCGCGGCGCTGCCAGCATCGGCAATGCCTGCTTATATAGAGCCAGCGGAATTTCCAGGGTAAACACCGAGCCGCGACCTTCTTCGCTTTGTGCGCGCAAGGTGCCGCCCATGCGTTCGGCCAGGGTGCGGGCGATCGGCAGGCCCAGACCGGTCCCGCCATAACGACGCGAGATCGAGCTGTCGGCCTGCTGGAACGCGTTGAACATCAATTCCAGGCTTTCCGAAGAAATCCCGATGCCGCTGTCGCGCACCGAGCAGGTGAACCACAGCAATTCGTGATCCAGCGACTGCCACTGCGCCTCAATGCTGACGCGCCCCTGTTCGGTGAACTTCAACGCATTGCCCACCAGATTGACCAGAATCTGCCGGATCCGCGTCGGGTCACCCTGTACCTGCAAACCGCGCAGGTCTTCGGGAATCCGCAGTTGCAACTCCAGGCCACGTTGCGCCGCGCTGTGCTGGAACGACTGCGCACACGCGCCGATCAGGTCGGCGAGGTTGAACGGAATGTGCTCCAGCTCCAGTTCCGAACGCTCGATGCGCGAGAAATCCAGAATGTCGTTGATCACCTTGAGCAAATGCTCGGTGGACTCGGAAGCCAGCGCTGCGTACTCGATCTGCTCCTCGGTCATCTCCGTGGTTTCCAGCAATTGCAGCATGCCCAGGACACCGTTCATTGGCGTGCGCAGTTCATGGCTCATCATGGCCAGGAAGTCCGACTTGGCGTTGTTGGCCTTTTCCGCCTCTTCACGAGTCTGGATCAGCTGCGCCATGGCCTGGTGCTGTTCGCGACTTGCCTGTTCCAGTGCCTGGGCCAGATTGTTGATGTGCTGCGACAAGGCCCCCAGCTCGGTGTCATCGACAATCGGCAACGGCGTCTTGTAGTCGCCGTCCTGAATCGCCTTGACCGCATCGCCAATGTCGCGGATCGGCTGCGACAGGCTGCCGGCCAGGCGCCGTGCCAGAACGAACGTGAAGAGCAGGGCGAACAGCGCCAGGATCCCGGCCTTGAGCAGGATTTCCTGTTGGCGCTGGCTGAACGCATCGTTGGACAGGCCGACGATCACCCGCCCCAGATAATCTTCGCTGGCACCGCCGTTGTTGGTCTTGCCGTCCTGAAAGAAATCATTGTGCAAGGCAATCCGTTGCAGCCGCACCGGTGACTGGAACACTTCGACCTGATGCGGGCGCTTATGGGTGTCCGACGGTTGTTCGACATACGCCAGAATCCGGTTGGCGCTGTCCTGGATTTCCAGGAACCGCACATTGGGTGTGGCCAGTGTGGCCTTCAGCAGGCTTTCCAGCACCTCGTTGTTGCCGGAAATCACCCCGTACTCGGTAGCGGGCGCGAGCTGGTTGGCGATCAGTTGGCCGGTGTGATTCAGCTCCTGGCGCAAATCCTGGATGCGCACGAAGGTGAAAAAACTGATCAACAGCAAGGTCAGCAATAGCGCAGGGCCCAGACTGATCAACTGGGTGCGGGTATTGATGTCCCAACGGCGGAAAATCATGGGCGGCGCTCTCCTTCGGCCAGCTCTTCGGCAACAGAGGCTTCATTCATCGGTTCTATTCCTAATGAACGAGCCACCTGCGCATTGCTTGATACTTTAAAACGCTCGGGATAGAGCGCTCTCGGCCAGGCAGCCGGTGGGCGGTCGAGCAATTCGTCGAGCACCGTCAGCCAGTCACTCTGGTCGCTGTAAGTACTGGCGAGGCTGCCGGCGCGCACGAATGACACGTTCGGACCGATCAGCGCCAGTTGCCGCGAATAGCTGCTGAGCAGCAGGTTCTTCGCGGTTCTCGGGTTGTACAGGTCGGGGTCGTCGAGGCCCAGCAACACATCACTGTTTTTCAGCACGGTCTGCAAGGGACGGCTGTCGTGGGTGTTGTCCCAGCGCTGTGGGACGATTAGCAGATTCAGCGGCCGGGCGGCCGATTGCAGCTCCTTGAGCAGGAACTCGCTGTGCTGATCGAACAGCACGCCGACCCGCTGAGCCTGGGGCAGAATCCGTCGGATCAGTTGCAACTGGCGACTCAGCGGTGGATCGCTCCACAGCAGACTCAAATGGGGTGGTTGCGCGTTACCGAAACGCTGTCGAGCCTGCAAGCGGCTGATGCGCAGGACCAGCGTCGCCGGCCCCTGGGGTTCCTGCATGCGCCAGTCAAGGCTGGGCAGGTCGAGCAGGATAAGGCGCAGACTGGACGGCAACTTGCCCGGCGCCGGCAGACTCGCCAGTGGCTGGAAATGCACGCGGTCGGTGGGGCGAAGCTCACTCAGGGCCTGGACGAACGATTGCACGCCGGGGCTTTCCTCGGCGCCGGTCAGCAGAATGTCGGCCGCCTGCACCGCCACGCCGTGCAGCCACGCTGTCAGGAACAGACACAGTCCGGCCAGCCATTGGGCAGCCGTTGGCATCTTTCGTGACATGGCGTAACGCATCTAGAACTCCAGCTCGGCGCTGAAATACATCACTCGGCGTTCGTCGTAATTGTTGTCGACGAACGTGGTCGGCTCATTGTCCAGACGTTGTTGCAGCACCCCGGCCAGTTGCAGTTGAGCCTTGCCCAACGGGATGCGTTTGGCGATGCGCGTGTCGACCCGCTCGAAGCGATAGCCGTTGAGTGCGTTGTCACCGTAATAGAAGAGGGCACTGTTCCAGCCCTGGCCCCAATCGCGCAGCCAGCCGGCCGAGCCACTGTTGCGCGCGGTGAACTGCTGGTCCAGCGGGTTGCTCGCCTCGGCGTCGACGTAGGCGTAAGTCAGGCGCAGTCGGTCGGCCGCGCTCAGGCGCCAGTCCAGCTGGGTTTCGGTGCCGCGAAAGCGCGAGTCGTTGGCGTTGCTGGCAATGTACTGATTGTTGCGCAGCGGTTCGCTGATCATCCCGGTGATTTCGTCGTAGAACAGCTTCACGTCCAGCGCCAGGCCCCATTCAGGGAAAAAGCCGTTGTAACCCAGTTCCCGCGAGCGCATGTGTTCCTGGTCCAGATCGCCGGGGCCCCGGGTCTTGACGAAGTAACGGGCCGAAGACTGGCCGTAGGCGGAGGGGCGCAGGTTGGTCACCTGATAACTCCAGTTGACGTTGTTCTCGAACATGTCCGGCGAGCGGATCGCTTCCGAGTACACCGCACGCAGGCTGTGGCGCGGGTTGATCAGGTAATTGACGGCAAACCTGGGCGTCAGCGAACTGCCGATCAGTTGCGTGTTTTCAAACATGGCGCCGCCCTGCAACAGCCAGTGTTCGCTGGCGCGCCACTCCAGTTGACCAAAGGCGCGCCACGTGGTGTCGTCCAGCGTTCCGTTGAAATAGGTCTCGGAATCGGCCCGGTCGTAACGATAGTTCAGGCCACTGACCAGACGCAGACTGTCGGACAGGCTGAGGGTGTCCTGCAATTCCAGGTCATAGCGTGATTCCCGGGCACTTTGGTCGATGTCGCCGCACAGGGTCCGGCTGGCGCCGTTACGCCATTGATCGAGCACCTGATTGGCCAGGGCCATTTCCGTTGGCGTGCCGGGTGCAGCACCGGGCCCGGTGTAGCGGGTGATGTTGCGCGCCAGTTGCTCGGTGTAGTTCGGGTTGAGCTGCCACAGCTCCGTAAGCTGCGGGCTGAATGACACCTCGGCGTCGCAGGCGCGCCAGGTCTGCTGGCGATCCCAGTGTTGCGCCGAGCCTTGTACATAAAGGCTGTGGTCGGGATTGATGTCCAGGTTCCAGCGCACCGAGCCGGCGTAATCCTTGGCGATCACGTCGGAATTGTTCCCGGCAGCGGTAATCCCGGAGAACACCGGGCGGTAGGTGTACGGCCGCTGATTGGTCCCGTCCTTGGCGTTGAGTTGCCAGTCCACGCTCTGGTTGTCGCTCAGCGTCTGACTGACCGCAAGGCTGAAGCGGTTCAAGCGGCGACTGTCGCGGTAATCGGCGCCGGTGCGGTCGCTGTCGAAGCCGTCATCTTCCTGGCCGGACAGCGACAGACGCAGGTCGCCGCCGTTCCAGCCCGTTCCCTGACTGGCATAGAAGTCGTTGATGCCCCGTTGGCCACGGGTGATTTTCAACCGTGTGCCGTGGCTGTCGGCCGGGTTGCGGGTGATGATGTTGACCACTGCCATCAGCGCGTTGGCGCCGTAACTGACGGTGTTCGGGCCGCGAAAGACTTCAATGCGTTCAATGTCTTCCATGGCCACCGGGATGTCGCTCCAGTCCACCGTGGCCAGGCCGGCGCGGTACACCGAGCGGCCGTCGATCAGCACCTGCATGCGCCGCGCTTCGGTGGCGTTGGTGCCGTGATAGTTCACCACCGCCTGATTGCCGCTGATGTTGCCGACCATCATCCCCGGCACCAGGCGCAACAGTTCGCTGATGTCCCGGGCGCCGCTGGCGTTGATCAGTTCGCTGTCGATCACGGTCATGCTGCCGGGGACTTCCGCCGGCGACTGTTTCAGGCGCGTGGCCGTGAGGATCTGGGGCAAGGCCTCGCTGTCGAGAAACAGGTCGTCCGCCAGCAACATCGGGCTGAACAGCAGCGCCAGCAGCAGGGACGAACGCGGGGAGGGAGTGCCAGAAAACACGACGCAGCCTTGATAGAAAAGAATTGGCGCGCATGTTAACCGAGGACAGTGACTTTTCCAGTCACGTTACGGGCATTTTCCTCGGTTTTATTGGTCTTCTTCCTACAAGTGCGGGTAATTGACGCCGGGGCTGTCCGAGAAGGGGCCGCTCCGTATAATGCCCGCATCGCCACTGGTATGGATTAACGGATTACATATGACTGAACAGCGCCCGATTGCGGTCCTGGGAGGCGGAAGTTTCGGTACCGCCGTGGCCAATCTGTTGGCCGAGAACGGCCATCAAGTCCGGCAGTGGATGCGTGACCCCGAGCAGGCCGAGGCCATCCGGGTCAATCGCGAGAACCCGCGTTATCTCAAGGGCATCAAGATTCTGCCGGGCGTGACGGCCGTCACCGACCTGCAGGAAACCCTCGATGCCTGCGAGTTGTGCTTCGTCGCGTTGCCATCGAGTGCACTGCGCACGGTATTGGCGGCGCATGCCGAGCGCCTGAGCGGCAAGATGCTGGTCAGTCTGACCAAGGGCATCGAAGCTCACACCTTCAAACTGATGAGCCAGATCCTCGAAGAAATCGCCCCGCAGGCGCGCATCGGCGTGCTGTCCGGGCCGAACCTGGCGCGGGAGATCGCCGAGCACGCGCTGACCGCCACGGTGGTCGCCAGTGAAGACGAAGAACTGTGCAAGGAAGTGCAGGCCGCGCTGCATGGCCGTACTTTCCGCGTCTACGCCAGTGCCGACCGCTTCGGCGTGGAGCTGGGCGGCGCACTGAAAAACGTCTACGCGATCATTGCCGGCATGGCGGTGGCGCTGGAGATGGGCGAGAACACCAAAAGCATGCTGATCACCCGTGCCCTGGCCGAGATGACCCGGTTTGCGGTGAATCAGGGCGCCAACCCGATGACCTTCCTCGGTCTGGCCGGGGTCGGCGACCTGATCGTCACCTGCTCGTCGCCGAAAAGCCGCAACTATCAGGTCGGTTTCGCTCTCGGTCAGGGTTTGAGCCTCGACGAAGCGGTGTCGCGCCTTGGTGAAGTGGCCGAAGGGGTCAACACACTGAAAGTGCTCAAGGCCAAGGCCCAGGAGGTCGGCGTGTACATGCCGCTGGTCGCCGGGCTCCACGCGATCCTGTTCGAAGGGCGCACGCTGGAACAGGTGATCGGCCTGTTGATGCGCGCCGAGCCCAAGACCGACGTCGACTTCATTTCCACCAGCGGTTTCAACTGATTGCCTTTTAGTTCAGGGCAGGGGAGCTAGACATGAACGATCCAAAAACCGAAGCCAAGTACGAATCCATCCTGCTGCGGGTGTTGTGGATGATCGTCTACATCGTGGTCTGGCAGGTGGCGCAGTTCATCCTCGGCGCGGTGGTGCTGGTGCAACTGATCTATCGTTTGATCTATGGCGCCCCGAGCGCCGGTCTGATGAATTTCGGCGACAGCCTGAGCCAGTTCTTGGCCCAGATCGGCCGGTTCGGCAGCTTCCACAGCGACCAGAAACCCTGGCCGTTCGCCGACTGGCCGGCGCCGCGTACCCCGGAAGGTGAAGCGCCACACGTTGTCGCGCCGGCACCGCATCCGGCCCGGGATGAGGAACCCAAGCTATGAAACTCTGGGTATTGCGTCACGGCGAGGCCGAGCCTTATGGCTCGCGCCCCGATTCGGAGCGGGAACTGACCGCTCACGGCCGCAAGGAAGTGCTCAGCAGCGCCGCCCGGTTGATGGGCCAGCCACTGACGGCGATCTACGCCAGCCCGTACTTGCGAGCACAGCAGACAGCGCAGCTGGTGCGCGAGGCGCTGGGTTTCGAACCGGAGATCCGCACGGTCGAATGGCTGACCCCGGAAGTCGATCCGGACCGCGTCGCCGAGCAACTGGTGTCGGTAAGCAATGTGCTGCTGGTCAGCCACAACCCCTTGGTCGGGCATCTGCTCAGTTACTTGCAACACGGCGCCGGTTATCCGCCGGAAAAGGTCAGCACCGCCGGGCTGGCCGAGCTTGAGCACAGCGAGTTGCTGATTGGTTCGATGACGCTCAACAGCCTCAAGCATCCGTGAAATTTTTTGTATGAAATAGTCAACCAAGCACTTGCTTGGTTGACTACGCTTGCTCCATCCCAAAAAGAAAGGAGCGAGTCGCATGTCTGCTGCTTTTCGATTGCCGCTGGACGTGTTCTACGAACGCGAGGCCCGGCACCCGCGTCAGTGTTTTCTGGTGCAGCCGATCGGCGGCGGGCAGGTCGAGACGCTGACCTGGGCCGACGTTGGCCATCAGGCCCGCTGCGCCGCGCACTGGCTGCGCTCCCGGGAGTTGCCCCAGGGCAGCCACATTGCCCTGATCTCGAAAAACTGCGCCCACTGGATCATCGCCGACCTGGCGATCTGGATGGCCGGGCATGTCTCGGTGCCGCTCTATCCCAATCTCACGGCCGAATCGGTCCATCAGGTCCTCAGCCATTCCGAAAGCGTACTGGCGTTCATCGGCAAACTGGATGACTGGCCGGGGATGTCGGTTGGGGTGCCAGCGGATCTGCCAACCATCAGCCTGCCGCTGCACCCGCCGGGAGACTTCGATTTCAACTGGGGCGACCTGCAACGCTATTCACCGATCCAGGACGATCCGCGACCCGCCGCCGATCAACTGGCGACCATCATCTACACCTCCGGCACCACTGGCCTGCCCAAAGGCGTGATGCACAGCTTTGCCAATCTCGGTTTTGCCACCACCCGTGGCACGCAGTTGTTCGGCCTCAATGAAAACGACCGGTTGCTGTCCTATCTGCCGCTGTGCCATGTGGCTGAAAGGATGTTCGTCGAACTGGCGTCGATCTATACCGGGCAGACGGTGTTCTTTGCCGAGAGTCTCGATACCTTTCTCGATGATCTGAGACGTGCGCGACCGACAGCGATGTTTGGCGTGCCGCGGATCTGGACCAAATTCCAGATGGGTGTCTACAGCAAGATCCCGGCGAAACGCCTGGATTTCCTCCTCGGTCTGCCCTTTATCGGCAAACGGATCGGCCACAAGGTGCTGGCCGGGTTGGGGCTGGATGCCTTGCGCGTGGCCCTGTCCGGAGCGGCGCCGGTGCCGCTGACCTTGTTGCGCTGGTATCAGAAGCTCGGGCTCGACGTGCTGGAGGTCTACGGCATGACCGAGAGCTGCGGCTATTCGCATATCTGCCTGCCGGGGCAATACAAGGAGGGCTGGATCGGCCGGCCATGTCCTGACGTGGAGGTGCGCATCGACGAGTCCGGTGAAGTGCAGGTGCGCAGCCAGGCCAACATGCTGGGCTATTTCAAGGAACCACAGAAAACCGCTGAGACCCTGACCGCCGACGGCTTCCTGCGCACCGGCGACAAGGGCGAGCAGGACGCCGAAGGCCGTTTGCGCCTGACCGGGCGGCTCAAGGAAATCTTCAAGACCAGCAAAGGCAAATACGTCGCCCCGGCACCGATTGAAAACCGTCTCGCCGTGCATACAAGGATCGAGCAGGTTTGTGTGGTTGGCGATGGTCTGAGCGCACCGCTGGGGTTGTGTGTGATCTCGGCTGCCGGGCATGAAGACGCACGACCACAATTGCATTCGAGCCTGGAAAAACTGCTGGAGGAGGTCAACGCCGTGCTCGACAAGCACGAACGGCTGCGCCGCCTGGTGGTGGTCAAGGACAGTTGGGCGGTGGAAAACGGCTTCCTTACGCCGACCCTGAAGATCAAGCGCAACGTCATCGAAGACACCTACGGCGCGCGCTTCGAAGAATGGAGCGAGCGCAGCGAGGCGGTGCTGTGGCAGGATTGAGCGTCGATCAAAACAACAAAGGAAGCCTGCGATGACCTTGTGGCGCACCACTCCAAACATCGAGCAGTTGAACGCAATCCAGAAAAACACCATCGGCGAAGTGCTGGACATCCGCTTCGAGTCCTTCGACGAGGAATCGCTGACGGCCAGCATGGTCATTGACCATCGCACCCATCAGCCTTACGGCCTGCTGCACGGCGGCGCCTCGGTGGTGCTGGCCGAGACCGTCGGTTCCATGGCCAGTTACCTGTGCATCGATGCCAGCAAGTTCTATTGCGTGGGGCTGGAGATCAACGCCAACCACCTGCGCGGCCTGCGCAGCGGCCGGGTGACGGCGGTGGCCAAGCCGATTCACATTGGCCGCTCGACCCATGTCTGGGACATCCGCCTGACCAGTGATGAAGGCAAGGCCAGTTGTGTGTCGCGGCTGACCATGGCCGTGGTGCCGCTGGGCGAGCAACCGCCGGCACGCTGACCGATCCGTCATAGCCTTGACCGGACTGTCATCATTCCTGGCAGTTACGGTCATTGCTGTGGAACGCGGTCTTACGGACAATCAACGCCACGTTTACCGCCCATGGATTTGCCCGTATGTCGCAACCGATTTTTTTCGCCCACGCCAACGGTTTCCCTTCCGGCACCTACGGCAAGCTGTTCTCGGCGCTGGCGCCCGAGTTCCGGGTGACGCATCTGGAGCAGCATGCCCACGATCCGCGTTTTCCGGCGGGTGACAATTGGTACCACCTGGTGGACGAGCTGATCCATCACCTGCAACAGCAGGACGAGCCGGTGTGGGGCGTTGGCCATTCTTTCGGCGGAATGCTGCACCTGCACGCCGCACTGCGCTGCCCTGAGCTGTATCGCGGAGTCGTGATGCTCGACTCGCCGGTGCTGACCCGCACCGACCGATGGGTGATCCGTGCTGCCAAGCGTTTTGGCTTCATCGATAAACTCACCCCGGCCGGTCGCACATTGGGACGACGCGAAGAATTCGCCGACCTCGATAGTGCCCGCAGCTATTTTGCCGGCAAGACTCTGTTCCGTGGCTTCGATCCCGAGTGTTTCGACGCCTACCTGCAGCACGGTTTGCACAAGGTCGGCGACAAGCTGCGCCTGCGCTTCGACCCGGCCACCGAGATCAGTATTTATCGCGGTGTGCCGCACACCAGCCCTGGGCGAACCCGACAGCTTCAGGTGCCACTGGCGGTGGTGCGCGGGCACAAGAGTCGCGTTGTGATGAACCATCACGCCCGGCACGTTGGACGCCTGCCTCAGGGCGAGTCGCTGACGATGCCCGGCGGTCACATGTTTCCCCTTGAGCGGCCGCAGGACACTGCACAACTGCTGAAGAATCTGTTCACTCGCTGGGAAAACCGCCAGCACAAGGATTGCGCATGAGCCCGGCGGTCGAGGAAGTGCGCCTGAGCCTGCCGCATATCGAGCTGGCGGCACACATTTTCGGCCCGGAAGACGGGGTGCCGGTGATTGCCCTGCATGGCTGGCTGGATAACGCCAACAGCTTCGCTCGCCTGGCGCCGAAGCTCAAAGGTTTGCGCATTGTTGCGCTGGACATGGCCGGTCATGGTCATTCGGGGCATCGTCCGGTCGGCGCGGGTTACGCGCTGTGGGACTACGCCCATGACGTGCTGCAAGTCGCGGAACAACTGGGCTGGCAGCGGTTCGGCCTGCTCGGGCATTCGCTGGGGGCCATTGTTTCGCTGGTGCTGGCGGGGTCGTTGCCGGAGCGCATCACCCATCTGGCGCTGATCGACGGGGTGATTCCCCCTACAGATAAAGGCGAAAACGCCGCCGAACGCATGGGCATGGCCCTGCAGGCGCAGCTTGATTTGCGGGAAAAACGCAAACCGGTCTACGCCACCCTCGACCGTGCTATCGAAGTGCGCATGAAAGGCCTGGTGGCGGTGAGTCGTGAGGCCGCCGAGCTGCTGGCGCAACGCGGTCTGATGCCGGTGCCCGGCGGTTACACCTGGCGCACCGACAACCGTCTGACCCTGCCATCGCCGCTGCGTCTGACCCAGGAACAGGCAATGGCCTTCATCCAGCGCATTGCCTGTCCGACGCAATTGGTGGTGGCGGCCGACGGCATGCTGGCCAAGCACCCCGAACTGCTGGAGCGTCTACCCTTTAGCCGGGAACAGCTGCCGGGCGGGCACCATCTGCACCTGAACGACGAGTCGGGTGCGGTTCTTGTCGCAGACTGTTTCAATCGGTTCTTCGCCATTCCTTGACTTGCCCCGGGCAACTGTCGAGGCTGGGCGGGTTGAAATGGGAGACAACCACAATGGATTTCTACACCGCTGCGAACCCGAATAGCCAGAAAGGCGCCCCGGCCATGCCGATCCGATGAGCCTGTCCATGCGATCTTTCAGTCTGCTGGCGCTGTGCTGTTTCAGTCCCGTGTTGCTCGCTGCCGACCTGCCGGGCAGTCCGGATCTGCCGATCGTGCCGCGTCTGGCCGATGCGCAGATCGTCGACTATCGCCCGGCCGCGACGCTGGAGCGGATCTACCCGATGGGCTCGATCCGCAAGATCAGCGGCCAGCTGCGTTTCGACGGTCAGGTCGGCGCCCGTGGGCAGACCACCTCGGTCACCTACGAATTGCCGCCGGAACATTCCGCCAATGAAGCCTTCACCGTCGCCCGCGAGGCGCTGCAAAAACAGGACGCCGAGCTGTTGTTCTGGTGTCAGGCCAGGGATTGCGGCGAAAGCAGCCTGTGGGCCAACGAAGTGTTCGGCAATGCCAAGCTGTACGGTGCCGACGAGCAGCAGGCCTATCTGCTGCTGAGGTTGGCGGCACCTCGCGACAACACGCTGGTGGCGCTCTACAGCATCACTCGCGGCAATCGCAAAGCCTATCTGCACGTCGAGCAATTCGAGGCCGCCACGCCGTTGGGGGAGCTGCTGCCGACATCGGCGACCTTGTTGCGCCAGTTGAAAGACACCGGCGAGCTGAAATTACCGAAACTGAGCGTTGATCCGGATGACACCTGGCTGCGTCTGCTGTCCCGTGGCCTGAACCTCGACACGACGTTGCGGGTCACGGTTTCCGGGGCCAAGGCCGAAGCCTGGCGTCAGGCGTTGATCACGCAGGGTGTGCGGGCCGCACGCATGGAGACCGGCAATGTCGAAGGTGCCGGCCTGCGCATCGACCTGTTGCGATAAGGTGTCTCGGGCGGACATGCCCGGCGTGTTCGCCTACTCTTTGCCTGACTGACTTTTTCGAGATTTCACATGCCCAATAATGATCGTCTGCTGGTGCAGATCCTGTTGCTGGTGTTGTTCGGCGCCAGTTTCTGGGTGATGGCACCGTTCTGGTCGGCGCTGTTCTGGGGCGCGGTGCTGGCATTCGCCAGTTGGCCGTTGATGCGTCTGCTGACGCGCTGGCTCGGCGGACGCGAATCACTGGCGGCAAGTATCCTGACCTTGGGCTGGATGCTGCTGGTGGCGGCACCGCTGGTTTGGCTGGGGTTCAACCTGGCCGATCACGTGCGCGATGCCACGGTGTTCATCAAGGATGTGCAGGTCGATGGCCTGCCGGAAGCGCCGGCCTGGCTCGGCACGATTCCGCTGGTGGGGGAACGGCTGGTCGGTTTCTGGAACAGTGTCGATCAGCAGGGCGCGGCGTTGATGGTGTCGCTCAAGCCTTATCTGGGACAGGTCGGCAACTGGCTGCTGGCACGCAGTGCGCAGATCGGCGGCGGGATTCTCGAGCTGACCCTGAGCATTGTCTTCGTGTTCTTTTTCTACCGTGACGGGCCGCGGCTGGCGGCGTTCGTGCATAGCCTGCTGGAGCGGTTGATCGGCGACCGTGCCGGGTATTACATCGAATTGGTGGCCGGTACGGTGCAGCGGGTGGTGAACGGGGTGATCGGTACGGCGGCGGCGCAGGCGATCCTGGCGCTGATCGGGTTCCTGATTGCCGGGGTGCCGGGGGCTTTGGTGCTGGGGATCGTGACGTTCCTGCTCAGTCTGATTCCGATGGGACCGCCGCTGGTGTGGATTCCGGCCACGGCCTGGCTGGCCTGGAAGGGTGAGTACGGGATGGCGGTGTTTCTCGGGATCTGGGGGACGTTCATCATCAGTGGCGTGGACAACGTGCTCAAGCCGTATCTGATCAGCCGTGGCGGGAATCTGCCGCTGGTGATTGTGTTGCTCGGGGTGTTTGGCGGGTTGATTGCGTTCGGGTTTATCGGGTTGTTTATCGGGCCTACGCTTTTGGCTGTTGCCTATAGTTTGTTGACGGATTGGAGCAAGAGTCAGGGGCGGGTTTGAGGCTTTTTGGCTTTGGTAGCCTTGGCGGCCTTTGGGCCGGCCATGCTCTGGGTGGTTTTGGGTGAATATCCGTTTCTTCGGGTGTTGCGGCTGGCGGTTTCGCCCTTACGGCGACTCACTTTTTTACAAGCGCCTAAAAAAGTAAGCAAAAAACGCTCGCCCCGGCGTTCGGCCCTCGCAGGCTCGGGTTCCTTCGCTCCGGTGTCCCTCCGGGGGCATCGACTTCGTCGATGAGTTCGGCTTCGCCGCACGGCACTACGTGCCAATCCCCGGATGAACACCTCCACTCAGCCTTCCGAAGGGGTGGGTGGATCAAGATCAAAAGCGTTGTCGAGCTAACGCTCATCCTGTTTTTGCATGTACCTCAAGTCGCCACATTCAAATACTTGCCCACCGACGCCGTACTACCGAGCGAATACTGCTTGCTCAGATTGGCAATCATCCGGTTCAACGCTTCGGTCGTGGTTTGAGTGGCATTGGCGGTCTGTTCATCGCTCGGACGCTGGCGCCCCGCCTGTAACGCGGCCTTCAATTCATCACTGCTCACGCCACCACTGCTGTCGCTATCCAGCACCTTGAGCAGCGCCGCGCTGGTGTCGCTGTTGGAGGATGAGGTGCTGTCGCTGGCCTGCAAAACACTGTTCAACTCGGTCGCCGTCACATTGCCGTCGCCGTCCGCGTCGAGCTGGCTGAACAGTTCGTCACTGGATACCCGGGGTGGTGGCGGTGGCGGGGTGAGGCTGGCGGTGAGTTCGTCCTGGCTGACGACGCCGTCCTTGTTCTTGTCCAGGGCCGAGAAGATTTTGCTGCTGTCGGCGGTGCTGCCGGCGCTGGTCAGGCCGCTGCTGAGTTCGTCGCTGCTGATGGCGCCGTCGCCGTCGGTGTCGAGGGCTTTGATCAGGGCGTCGGCCAGGTCGGTGTCGGGGGCCTGGTTGTGGTCGGGTGGTGGCGGTGGGGCCATGGCGGCCATTTCTTCGGCGCTGAGGCTGCCGTTGCTGTCGCTGTCCAGTTCGCCGAATTGTTTGCTCAGGTTGACCAGCAAACCGTCACTGGATTTTTGCGAAAGGGCGCTGCTCAGTTCGTCCTGATCCACCGCGCCGTCGCCGTTGCTGTCGAGTTTGGCGAACAGTTCCTTTTGCAGTTGCTGGCTGCGGGCGTTTTGTGTGGAAGTGCTGCTGGTGCTGGTATAGCTCGTGTAGTTGCTGACGCTACCGATCATGGGCTCACTCCTTGTAATGAAAAACCGGTTCATGAACCGGCGCTTGCAGACTCAAGGCGTGAGGTGTCGCAGGTATGTGGGTTTTGTACCGGACGGTACACAGTCGGGCTTACAGTCGTGGCAGGCGAATCACGGCGGTGAGGCCGCCGCCAGGTGTCTCTTCGAGGTTCAACTGGCCACCCTGGCGTTGCGCGGCTTCTCGGGCGATGGTCATGCCCAGACCGACGCCGCCGGAGTTGCGGTTGCGTGAGCCTTCCAGGCGGAAAAACGGTTCGAACACCGCTTCGCGCTTGTCGGCGGCGATGCCCGGACCGTGGTCGATGACGCGGATCAGCAGGTGTTCGCGCTGATCCTGCAGCTCGATGTGTGCTTGCCCGGCATAGCGCAAGGCGTTGTCCATCAGGTTATTGATGCACGAGCGCAGGGCCATTGGCTGAACCGCCAGGGGGGCGCAATGGCCGCTGACCTGCACGTCGGCCCCCTGATCCTGAGCGTTCTCGCACAGGGATTCGACCAGTGCCTGCACGTCCATCATCTGCAGTGCTTCGCTGGTGCGTTGTTCGTGCAGGTAGGTGAGGGTGGCGTCGAGCATGCCGATCATGTCGTTCAGGTCCTGACGCATCTGGCCCTGGAGTTTGTCGTCGTCGATCTGTTCCAGGCGCAGTTTCAGCCGCGACAGTGGCGTGCGCAGGTCATGGGACACGGCGCCGAGCATGCGTGCGCGCTGCTGGACCTGTTCGCGAATCCGCTGCTGCATCAGGTTGAAGGTGTGAGCTGCCTGCCGGGCCTCTCGCGGGCCGGACTCTTCCAGCGGCGGGCTGTCGAGGTTTTCGCTGAGGCGTTCGGCGGCGTCGCTCAGACGCTGGATCGGGCGGCTCAGGAGTTTGGCGCCGTACCATGCAGCGATCATCAGCGAGATGAACTGAAAGGTCAGTGGCACCAGCGGCCCGCCGAACCAGGGGCGCGGCGGTCGGTGGGCGAAGCGCGGATCCGGTGGCGGACGTTGTCCTTCGACGCCCTGGGAAAATTCCGGCGGCGGAGGGGGCGGAGGCGGGCCGTAATGGTGGAACCAGGCGAAAGCCAGCAGGTGCGCCAGGACAATCGCCACGAACAGTACGCCAAACAGGCGACTGAACAGCGTGTCGAAGCGCCCCCGCATCAGCCGATGTCCCGTGCGTCGAACAGGTAACCTTCACCGCGTACGGTCTTGATCAACTGCGGGGCTTTCGGGTCATCGCCGAGTTTTTGCCGCAGGCGCGAGACCAACAGGTCGATGCTGCGGTCGAAGGCCTCGATCGAGCGGCCACGGGCGGCGTCCAGCAACTGTTCGCGGCTGAGCACCCGGCGCGGCCGTTCGATGAACACCCACAGCAGGCGGAATTCGGCGTTGGACAGCGGCACGACCAGACCATCGTCGGCGATCAACTGACGCAGGACGCTGTTCAGGCGCCAGTTGTCGAAGCGAATGTTCGCACGCTGTTCGGTGCGGTCGTCGCGCACCCGGCGCAGAATCGTCTGGATCCGCGCCACCAGTTCCCGGGGTTCGAATGGTTTGGCCATGTAGTCATCGGCACCCAGTTCCAGGCCGATGATGCGGTCGGTGGGTTCGCAACGGGCGGTGAGCATCAGGATCGGGATGTCCGATTCCGCGCGCAGCCAGCGGCACAGTGACAGGCCGTCTTCGCCGGGCAGCATCAGGTCGAGCACCACCACGTCGAAATGCTCGGCCTGCATCGCCTGGCGCATGGCCGCGCCGTCGGTGACGCCGCTGGCGTGAATGTTGAAACGGGCCAGGTAGTCGATCATCAGTTCGCGGATCGGCACGTCATCGTCGACGATCAGGGCGCGGATGCTCCAGCGCTTGTCGTCTTTCTGCTCTTCATTCACGGAGACATGGGAGTTGTGCATGAGGCTGTTCATCTGCCAGTAAGCCGCCAACCACAAAGATAGGCTGCGAGGTTGTGGTTTCAGCATAGGCGTCCGGCCGTGAGGCGGGAAGGGCTGCTGTAAGGACTTGTTGCGGCTGGCGAGGCTAGCGCGGACGCATGTTGTCGGCGTGTCGGTTGTGTATCGGCTTCGACACAATACCCTGCAAGGCTATGCTGATCACGTCCGGCGCGACGATTTACCGATCATCGGGTGCCGCGCCGCCGCCGGTTCCGCTACAATGCGCGCCGATTTCGACTTGCCTGAGAGCCCATCCATGTCCGCCTGCCAGACTCCTATCATCGTCGCCCTGGATTTCCCCACCCGTGACGCCGCACTGAAGCTGGCCGACCAGTTGGACCCGAAACTGTGCCGGGTCAAAGTGGGCAAGGAACTGTTCACCAGCTGTGCCTCGGAAATCGTCGGCACCCTGCGTGACAAGGGTTTTGAAGTCTTTCTCGACCTGAAATTCCACGACATTCCCAACACCACGGCGATGGCGGTCAAGGCTGCCGCCGAGATGGGCGTGTGGATGGTCAACGTTCACTGCTCCGGTGGCCTGCGCATGATGGCGGCCTGCCGTGAAGAGCTGGACAAGCGCAGCGGCCCGCAACCACTGCTGATCGGCGTGACCGTGCTGACCAGCATGGAGCGTGAGGACCTGGCGGGTATCGGTCTGGATATCGAGCCGCAGGAGCAGGTGCTGCGTCTGGCAGCGCTGGCCGAAAAGGCCGGGATGGACGGTCTGGTGTGCTCGGCGCTGGAAGCCACGGCGCTGAAAACCGCGCACCCGTCGCTGCAACTGGTGACCCCGGGGATTCGTCCGGCCGGCAGCGCCCAGGACGACCAGCGTCGCATCCTGACCCCGCGTCAGGCGCTGGATGCCGGTTCCGATTATCTGGTGATCGGCCGTCCGATCAGCCAGGCAGCGGATCCGGCAAAGGCCCTGGCTGCGGTGGTTGCCGAACTGGCCTGAGCGAACAGCTGAAGATGCAAAGAAGGGAGCCTGATGGCTCCCTTCTTTGTTTTCAGATTTGTTTTCAGACCTTCAACACCAGCTTGCCGAAGTTCTCGCCGCTGAACAGTTTGCCCAGGGTCTCCGGGAACGTTTCCAGGCCTTCGACAATGTCTTCCTTGCTCTTGAGCTGCCCCTTGGCCATCCAGCCGGCCATTTCCTGGGCGGCACTGGCGTACTGCGCCGCGTAGTCCATCACCACGAAGCCTTCCATCCGCGCGCGGTTGACCAGCAGCGACAGATAATTGGCCGGGCCTTTTACCGCTTCCTTGTTGTTGTACTGGCTGATGGCGCCGCAGATCACCACGCGGGCCTTGAAGTTCAGACGGCTCAGTACCGCGTCGAGGATATCGCCGCCGACGTTGTCGAAATAAACGTCCACGCCTTTCGGGCATTCGCGTTTAAGGCCGGCCAGCACGTCTTCACTCTTGTAGTCGATGGCGCCGTCGAAGCCCAGTTCATCGATCAGGAACTTGCACTTGTCCGCGCCGCCGGCAATACCGACCACCCGGCAGCCTTTGATCTTGGCGATCTGTCCGGCGATGCTGCCGACCGCGCCCGCTGCACCGGACAGCACCACGGTATCGCCGGCCTTCGGTGCGCCGACATCGAGCAGGGCGAAGTAGGCGGTCATGCCGGTCATGCCCAATGCGGACAGATAAACCGGCAGCGGTGCCAGTTTCGGATCGACCTTGTAGAAACCTCTTGGCTCGCCAAGGAAATAATCCTGCACGCCAATGGCACCGTTGACGTAGTCGCCGACGGCAAACCCCGGATTGTTTGACGCGACGACTTTGCCTACGCCCAACGCGCGCATGACTTCACCCAGACCCACCGGCGGGATGTAGGACTTGCCCTCATTCATCCAGCCGCGCATGGCCGGGTCGAGGGACAGGTATTCGTTCTTGACCAGAATCTGCCCCGCCGCCGGCTCGCCGACCGGTACTTCCTGATAGGTGAAGGTCTCGCGGGTGGCGGCGCCCACCGGGCGTTTGGCGAGCAGGAACTGACGATTGGTCTGGTTAGTCATGACAGGCACTCAACGGGATGAAGCCTTGTTGATAGACCGTCCTCGGCGATGCCGCAAGGTTGGCTGACGAGGCGAATGCAGGCCGATCAAGCAGGGTGATAGTGGCCCGCACGGGTTCATCACTGCGATTCATGGGTGGTCAAACGGCCGTCTGATAGTGCTGCCGCCGGGGAGGTGGCTGTGGCTATGCTGCCTTCATCAATCCCCCGTATTCGAGGACATAACAATGAGCATGACGTTTTCCGGTCAGGTCGCCGTCGTCACAGGCGCCGCCAACGGTATCGGTCGCGCGACCGCCCAGGCTTTCGCCGCCGAAGGTCTGAAAGTGGTGGTCGCCGATCTGGATGCCGCCGGGGGCGAAGGCACCGTGGCGCTGATTCGTACAGCCGGCGGCGAAGCGACCTTCGTGCGCTGCAACGTTACCGTCGAAAGCGAAGTAAAAAATCTGATGGACGAGGTAATCAAGACCTACGGCCGTCTCGACTACGCCTTCAACAACGCCGGCATCGAAATCGAGAAGGGCAAACTGGCCGAGGGCTCCATGGATGAGTTCGACGCGATCATGGGCGTCAACGTCAAGGGCGTCTGGCTGTGCATGAAGTACCAGTTGCCGTTGCTGCTGGCCCAGGGCGGCGGGGCGATCGTCAACACCGCGTCGGTGGCCGGGCTGGGTGCTGCGCCGAAGATGAGCATCTACGCCGCCTCCAAGCATGCGGTGATCGGTCTGACCAAGTCGGCCGCCATCGAGTACGCCAAGAAGAAAATCCGCGTCAACGCGGTTTGCCCGGCGGTGATCGACACCGACATGTTCCGGCGCGCCTATGAGGCCGACCCGAAGAAAGGCGAATTCGCCAACGCCATGCACCCGGTGGGCCGCATCGGCAAGGTCGAGGAAATTGCCAGCGCCGTGCTTTACCTGTGCAGCGATGGCGCAGCGTTCACCACTGGCCATTCGCTGGCTGTGGACGGAGGCGTGACCGCGTTCTGAAAAGGCATCTGTTGATGCAGGAAAAGACCCGCCCTACAGCGGGTCTTTTCGTCTGTGCCCGGTTCCATGTCATTGATAAACAATGTGTTTCAAATAGTTAGAACAGTGGGTTTTGGCGGTTTTGTCGCACAACCTGACCGGCGCGGCTGTGATTTACTGCTGCGGGCAAAACGGACAGGAGTTTGTGCACTCATGGAATTGAGAATTGACCGACAGGCAATGGTGCCGGTCGTACAGCAGATTGTGGATGGATTGATCGAGTGGATCGTGCAGGAACAGGTGCCGCCTGCCACGCGCCTGCCATCCATTCGACAGATTGCGCGATTGAATCTGCTCAGCCAGTCGTACGTCATGGAGGCTTGCGAACGTCTGGTGGCACAGGGTGTTCTGGTCTCGCGGCAAGGGGCGGGGTTCATGGTCGCAAGCACATTGCCGGCGTGTTGCAAATCTTTCGACAGTCCGGCTTTCGAGGGCGAGCGCCATGGCTGTGATACGGATCCGCAACGGCGCGGCGGGTTGAAACTGGGCGACGGGGTTTTGCCCGAGAGCTGGCGAGAGTCCGATGATCTCGCCTACGCGATCCGCCAAGTGGCCCGCACCGACATGGCCAGCCTGTTCAACTACAACACGCCCCTCGGGCTCCCCGCGCTGCGCGAACAGATTGTCAAACGGCTGGGAATGCTCGATATCACCGCCGATGAAGATTGTGTGCTGACGACGGCCGGCGCCAGCCACGGGCTCGATCTGATCGTGCGCACGCTGTTCCGGGCGGGGGATTGTGTGGTGGTGGAAACGCCGGGTTATGCGCCGCTGTTCGATCTCTTGCGGCTGCACGGCGTGCGTATGCTGGAGGTTCGCCGCACGCCTGGCGGGCCTGACCTCGAGGCGCTCGAGGCGTTGTTGCAGCAGTTCCGGCCGGCAGCGCTGTTCATCAACAGTCACCACCACAACCCCACGGGGAGCTGCTTGGCGCCGGCCGTGGCGCGGCGCATTCTGCAATTGAGCAAAGCCTATGACCTGCGGCTGATCGAAGATGACGTCTACGCTGATCTGCATAACGGCAGCGGCACGCGCCTGGCGGCGCTGGATGAGGACGGGCGGGTGATTTACGTCGGCAGTTTTTCCAAGACGCTGAGCAGCTCGTTGCGTGCAGGCTTCGTGTCGGCCAGCCACGAGGTGATCGAGCAACTGGCGCGGGTCAAGATGATCAGTTGCATGGGCACTTCAAGGTTCAGCGAGGCCGTTCTGGCGGCGCTGCTGGCCAGCGGCGCGTATCGCAAACTGGTGCAGCGTCAGCGCCAGCGGCTCAATATCGATCGCGCGGCGGCCCTGCAGGCGCTGGAGGATGCCGATTGGGAGGTGTTCGGCAAACCCACCGGCGGGTTGTTCATCTGGGCCCGTTCGCCGCTGGCGAATGACGAGCACCTGCGCAGGCAGGCCTTGCATCATGGTGTGCAATTGGCATGCGCTTCTTCCTTCAGTCCCAGTGGTGAAGCCAGTGACTGGCAGCGGATCAATGTGGCCTATGCTTGCGATCCGAGGGCGCGGCAGTTCTTTCGCAGTACGGCCGTGGATCGACCTCAAGTGTTCTGAAAACGACGCAGGCCTAGCTTTTTGCCATTATTCCGACGCCAGAGTCTTGTGCTGGTTCATGGCCGTTGCGACTCTTCGGCAACAGACTTTGGCAGGGGACTACGCGCAATGATTTCGGCCGTGCAAGGACGTTTTGCCAACCTCGGTATGGCGAAAAAACTGGGTATCGGGTTTGTGCTGGTATTGCTGTTGACTGCCTTGGTGGCGGCCATCGGCGTCTGGTCCCTGCAGACCATCAGTCAGCGCTTCGAGGGGCTAAAACAGATGTCCTCGCTCAACAGTGGCCTGTTGAAAGTGCGCCTGCTGGAGCAGGATTACGCCTTGCACGGCAATCCGAAAACCGCCGATGCGTTGCACGAGGGTGTGGATGGCCTGATCGCCATGGCCGATCAGCTCAAGGCCCAATCGCCGGGCAATGAGTCGGTCATGAACGATGTCCAGCAGTCTCTGGGCGCTTATCGCAAGGCGTTCGATGAGTTCGTGTCGCTGACCCAGGCCAAGGATCTGGCGCTGGAAATGGCCAGTTGGTCGGTGTCCAGTGTCGCCAACAACCTCGACGTCCTGCAGGCCGGGCTTGCCGATGACGGCGCCTACACCCTGAAAGACAGCGAGGGCAAGGACGGGGCGCAGTTCATCGAGCAGGCCAGTCAGGTCAGCCAGGTCTCGCGCCTGATGCTGCAAGCCATGAACGAAGCGCGGGTGCGGCTGGATCAGAGTCGCAAGGGTGACGACAGCGCCAAGGGCAACATCGAACAGGCCGCCCAGGCCCAGACGCAAGCCGAACAACTGAAATCCACGGTCAAGGACGAAGGTTATCTGACGGTTCTCAATGAGGTGTCAGGCCACATTGCCGGTTTCAATGACAAGCTCGCCGAGTACACCGGGCTTCTGGCTCAGGAAAAAACCGTCTACGAGCAACTGCATCAGCGTGCCGCTCAGGTGGTGGAGCGGGTCGATCAGGCCTATGTCGCCCAGGACGTCGCGATGCAGGGTGAGCTGAAGAAGAACTCGGTGCTGATCATCGGCTCGTCGGCGCTGGCATTGCTGGTCGGGCTGATTGCGGCCTGGGTGATCACCCGGTTGATCGTCGCGCCGTTGCGCAGCGTGATGCAGGTCGCTCAGCGGATCGCCGCCGGTGATTTGAGTGCTACGGTGGAAGTGACTCGTCGTGACGAGATCGGCCAGTTGATGCAGTCCATGCAACAGATGGGCGCGGGCCTCAGCAACATCGTCAGCGGGTTGCAGGCAGGCATTGAACAGTTGGCCAGTTCCGCGCAATCACTGTCGGCGGTGACTGAACAGACCAACCTGGAAGTCAGCAGCCAGAAAGAGGAAACCGAGCAGGTTGCCACGGCCATGAACCAGATGACCGCCACCGTTCACGACGTGGCGCGCAATGCCGAAGAAGCCGCACTTGCGGCGCAGACCGCCGACGACAAGGTCGAGAGCGGTCAGCAGGTGGTGCGCCAGAGCATGGCGCGGATCGAGCAACTGGCGGATTCGGCGACGTCGGCCAGTTCGAGCATCGAAAGCCTGAGTGCAGAAATCCAGAACATCGGCACGGTGCTCGAAGTCATCAAAAGCGTCGCCGAGCAGACCAATCTGCTGGCACTCAACGCCGCGATCGAAGCAGCGCGGGCGGGAGAGCAGGGCAGGGGCTTTGCGGTGGTTGCCGACGAGGTGCGGGCGCTGGCACGGCGTACGCAGCAGTCGACCGAAGAAATCGAGCGTCTGGTCAGTGCCTTGCGCTCGGCGGCGCATTCGTCGGTGCAGCAGATTCAGAGCAGTGGCGAACTGGTGAAGCTGGCGGTGAGTGATGCATTGCAGACTGAAAGTGCGCTGGGGAGTATTGCGGCGGCGGTTTCGTTGATTCAGCAGATGAATCAGCAGATTGCGGCGGCGGCCGAGGAGCAGAGTTCGGTGGCCGAGGAGATCAATCGCAGTGTGACCAGTATTCGGGCGAGTGCGGATCAGTCGTCGATTGCGATGCGCGGGAATGCGGCTTCGAGTGTTGAGCTGGCGCAGTTGGGGAGTGAGTTGCGGGGGATGGTGGGGCACTTCAGGCTTTGATTTGGGGTTGACCTTGGCGGCCTTTGGGCCGACCAGGTTTTGGGGTGGTTTGGGTGAATATCCGTTGCTTCGGGGGTTGCGGCTGGCGGTTTCGCCCTTACGGCGAGTCCCTTTTTCAGACGCCAAAAAGGAACCAAAAGGCTTGGCCCCTGCGTTCGGCACCTCGCTTTGGCTCGGTGTTCCTTCGCTCCGGGATTCATCCGGGGGCATCGCCTACGGTTTGCTTCGCTGCACCTCCTCTCGATGCATGCGGCTTCGCCGCACGGTCGCTTCGCGCCCACCCCCGGATGAATCCCTCCACTCAGCCTTCCGATGGGGCCGGTACGTCAAAAGCGGTACTCGAGCTAACGCTCATCGTGTTGAGTGGTGGAGAGCCAAAGCCAGAGCAGAAGAAGCAGAAGAAGGTGCAGCAGCAGGAGTCGAGTTGCACGCGTTTTAAAACCCGAGTTCAACTCGGTATTTCACGTCGGCGTACCTCTCCCAAACAACTCGGTCAGTCCCCTCTCCCTTAGGGAGAGGGTTAGGGTGAGGGGGGCTTTTGATCTTCTGCTTTGAAGCCAATAAAAAAGCCACCTCTCGGTGGCTTCTCTCTCTGACTGCACTCAGTCGTAAATCACTTTCTTCTTCCAGTCCGCATCCGCCTCGACATCCTTGAGGCCGGCAGTCAGCTGGTTTTCTTCGCCTTCGACCGGGGCGATTTTGTCCATGACCTGGGCGTTGGCGCGGGCCAGGAGTTTTTCCAGGTATTGGAGTTGTTCGGCGTAGATCTGCGGGTCCTGCTGTTTGCGCAGGTATTGCACGCCACGTTCGAAGGCGAGGCGGGCCTGGCCGGGCTGGTTTTGTTGCAGGGCGTGCTGGCCGAGGTTATTGAAGAACTCGATGTGCAGCAGCACCAGGATATGGCGCACTTCGCGGATCCAGTGCTTGGCTTCGTTCGGGGGCAGGAAACCGTCCTGGGCGGCGCGGGTGATCTGGCCGTGGAGGGCTTCGAGCAGGAAGCGCACGTCTTTGGCTTTGGCTTCGGTCTGGATCGGGGCCGGCGGGTTGTTGACCGGGATCGATTCGCCCTGGGCGACGAGGGCGCTCAGTTCGGTGATGCGGGCCTTGGTGGTGGCGCTGGTTTTTTCCAGATTCAGCAGGCGCTGGCAGACGTTCAGTTCCAGGCGCGTCATCAGTAACTTGAGGGCCGGAGTCATGAACTGGCCGGGGAAGGTTTCGGTCAGTTCGCCACAACGGCGCAGGCGGTCGTTGAGTTCGACCTTGGTGCGGGCCTTCTCCAGTTTGGTGTTTTCCACCACATGGTTCATGTAGCCAATGGCGATCAAGATTGCGATCCCGGCTATGACTAGCAGGGTGATCATGAGTGGTGTCACCGGTAAGACCTCTTAATAGGGTTCGCGTGCGAGTGTAGTAGCTCGGCATATGGGAGCCTAGCGCCGCTCGACGGGTTGGATCAGCGAAGCTTCATCTGTATCGGCCGCAAGCCTGCTTATATAAATGCTGGCCCTTGGGGTACAGATTGCCATCACCTGTGCCGTGGACTATAACGCCTTGGCGAGTGTCGGAATATAGGCGTCAATCGTCGGGCGACGGAAAAGTCCGAATCGGCTCGTAAAGCAGGGCGAAGTCATTGATTTAAATAAATTTATATCAGGGGGTTGACGACCTTCCAATCCATCCATAGAATGCGCGCCACTTGCAGCGTAAAGCACACAGCGAAACGCGGCAGGGAGTGAATGTTGTAGTGTGTCCCCTTCGTCTAGTGGCCTAGGACACCGCCCTTTCACGGCGGTAACAGGGGTTCGAGTCCCCTAGGGGACGCCAATGCGGGAATAGCTCAGTTGGTAGAGCACGACCTTGCCAAGGTCGGGGTCGCGAGTTCGAGTCTCGTTTCCCGCTCCAATTTTAAACGGCAGTGCCTTCGGGCGGTGCTGAGTGAAACCAGAACCAAGTCTTCGGATGTGGATCTGGACACCGAAACACACACCATGTGTTCCGGGTAGCGTGTCCCCTTCGTCTAGTGGCCTAGGACACCGCCCTTTCACGGCGGTAACAGGGGTTCGAGTCCCCTAGGGGACGCCATTTGCGGGAATAGCTCAGTTGGTAGAGCACGACCTTGCCAAGGTCGGGGTCGCGAGTTCGAGTCTCGTTTCCCGCTCCAAATTCAAGAAGCGCCGCTCCGCAATGAGCGGCGTTTTTATTAGTGAAAGTTGTAGCCTGTCCCCTTCGTCTAGTGGCCTAGGACACCGCCCTTTCACGGCGGTAACAGGGGTTCGAGTCCCCTAGGGGACGCCATTGCGGGAATAGCTCAGTTGGTAGAGCACGACCTTGCCAAGGTCGGGGTCGCGAGTTCGAGTCTCGTTTCCCGCTCCATATTCAACAAAAACGCCGCTCAGTGATGAGCGGCGTTTTTGTTTGTGCGTTATTTGTCGCGCAACAAAAAAGGACCTCACGGTCCTTTTTTTTGTGGGCCCGTCACCTTGGCGGGCCAGTGTCGCGATCAAAGCTTCGGCAGTTGCCCGATGCGGCCCATCATTTCGGTCACGATCTGCAGGTCTAGCAGGAACTGGTCAACCGTCTTGAACTCGCCGTCGGTGTGACCGGTGTATTTGACCTCAGGTCGAGCCAGGCCAAATTGCACGCCGTTAGGCAGTTCATGCACCGAGGTGGCGCCGGCAGAGGTGCCGAACTCGTGTTTCATGCCCAGGTTTTCGGTGGACACGGCCAGCAGCGCCTTGACCCACTCGCCTTCAGGGTTGCGGTACATCGGCTCGGCGATCGAGTAATCGAAGTTGACCGCGACGTGGGTTTTCTTGCTCCAGGCCGCCAGTTTGTCGGCGATTTCGGTCTTGAGCACTTCCGGCGACTTGCCCTTTGGCACACGCAGGTTGACCGCGAGTTTGAAGGTATTGTCATCCATCCCGACATAGGTCAGCGAAGTAGTCAGCGGGCCCATGAAGTCATCGGCGAAACCGACGCCCAGCTTGCCACCCTTGTAGTCCAGGCCCCAGTTGTCGGCGGCGTAACGGGCGGCATCGGTGATGTGGTTGTGTTTGAACGCGATCTTGCCATCCACGCTGTGGATGAAGTCCAGCATGCGCGCGACCGGGTTGACGCCGGATTCCGGCTCGGAAGAGTGGGCGGAAACGCCGGTTACGCTGAGTTTCACGTCCTTGCCATCGACCTTGGCATTTACTTCGAAATCGCCGCCATGCTGTTTGACGTATTCGTTACCGGCCTTTTGCAAGCTGGCGGCCAGCTCGGCAGGGTTGTCTGTCACCAGAGTGACGACCGAAACCGATGGAATCTGGTTGGTTGCCATGCCACCGGTCATCGAGATCAGCTCCGCGCCTTTGCCCTCGGCCTTGCGCTTGGCAAATTTGGCCATGACCGTGCCGTAGCCTTTCTCGGCGATCACCACCGGGTAGCCGCCATCCAGCGCCAGGTTGTACTCGGGTGTCGGGTTGCGTTCGAAGTAGTAAGGAATCGCGTCGCCGGTGGTTTCTTCGGTGGTGTCCACCAGCAGTTTGAAATTGCGGGCCAGCGGCAGCTTTTCTTCCTTGATCACCTTCATCGCATACAGGGTCACCACGATCCCGTTCTTGTCGTCCTCGGTGCCACGGCCGTACATGCGGTCGCCGATCAGCGTGACCTTGAATGGATCAAGTTTGGTGCCGTCTTTCAGCACCCAGTTTTCCGGTGTCACGGGTACCACATCGGCGTGCGCGTGAATGCCCACAACTTCCTTGCCGCTGCCGTCGAGAGAAATTTCGTAGACGCGGTTGTCGATGTTTCGGTATTTCAGGCCGAAGGACTCGGCCAGGTCCTTGATCTTGGCGGCGATCCTGATGAATTCAGGATTCTCGTGCTGGGCAACACCCTCTTTGCGATCAGTCGGGATCTCGACCAGTTCGCGCAGGGTTTCCAGGGCAGCCTTGCCGTATTTCGCCCGGGTGTAGAGGCCCAGCAGTCGATAGATTTCGTTTTGCTGTTCAGCGGTCAGTGTCTTGTTGTCGAGAAACGCGCTGATGGAAGGGCGCAGGTCGTCGGTCTTGCTCAGGTCGCTCTTGGCCACTTCGCCGAGGAACTGGCGGAAATCGTTGACCTTGGCATCGCTGAATGTCTTGAGGATGGTCGCGCTTTGCTGCGGTGTGATGTTGGCATGGGCGGGCAGTGTCACGGACGAAAGGCTGGCCAGAATCAGGGTCGATGCGGCCAATTGCTTGAGTGAAAAATCCATTGCTAAGGGCATTCCTTTGCAGGTGGTCAGTAGGAAGTGTCTGATCGATGCGTCAGACGGTTTCGCAAACTAACACTGCAAGCGAGTGATAGGGGAGCCCCCGAAGTGGGACGCGTCGCACAGAAATGCAAAAGCGGCGCAGAATCGAAAAAGCCCGTCCAATCTGTCTGGAACGGGCTTCTCCGATCAGCATGTTTACATCGACAACACCAGTCGCCCGGCAAACAGGATCAAAATCACCCCCATGCTGCGCTCGAACCAATGGCCCATGCGCATAAACAACAGCCGCACTTTGCTGCTCGAAAAGAACAACGCAACGATCACGAACCACAGCGCGTTCACGCTGCACATCCACAGTCCATACAGAGCCTGGATTTCCAACGGTGTGCTGGCGCTGATGATCGTAGTGAAGATCGCCAGAAAAAACAGTGTGGCCTTGGGGTTGGTGGCGTTGGTCAGGAAACCGGTGGAGAACGCTTTGAACAGTGATTGTTCGACCAGCGGTTCATCGCTGGTCTTTTCGCCTTCCAGCGTTGTCTTGGGTTTGCTGCGGATCAAGCTGATGCCGAGATAAAAGATGTAAGCACCGCCCACCACCTTGGCCACCGTCAGCAGCCACGGCGTGGTGTGCATCAAGGCGCCGACGCCCAGCAGGGTATACAGCACGTGCACGGAAATCCCCGCGCCGATGCCCAGTGCCGTGCAGATGCCGACCAGCCGCCCGAAACGCACACTCTGGCGAATGGTCACGGCGAAGTCCGGGCCGGGAGCGACCACGGCCAGAAAATGAATGGTGGCCAGCGCCAGAAACTCGCCCAGGTAATTCGATGTCATTTCAGCTCCAGAAAGTCAGGGGTGATGCATTGCCGCGATAGCCGACAAAAAACGAAAGGCTCAAGCGCGGATCTGCCACGCCCGGCGTTACCGAGTGCATGCGACGCGAATTGAACATGATGAAATCCCCCGGTTCCGGGCGCACTTCAAGGGCGGGTGGGCCGAGCAGTGCCGGGTCGATGCCGTAGCTGTCGCCGCGCATTTCGTCGAAGCGGTCCGGTGAAATATCGTCTTCCCACATCTGCAACGCTCCGCCCTCGGTCGGCATGTTCAGGTAGACGTTGCAGGCGAATTGCGCCTCCAGGCTGCGGGCCTGGAAACTCTCCGGCGCGTCCTTGGCGAAGATGTCGTGGTGGGCGAGGAAGCAGACGCCGGGTTTGACCACCCGTGACAGACCGACGTACATCTTGCGCCCGTACAGGTTTTCCAGATGGGCGCCTGCCGGCCAGGATTCGTCGAGCATGCAGCGCAGGGTATCGATCGGCGAGGAGTAGGGCGCGCAGCGATTGCGCAGTTCGGCAATGTTGCCGGTGGCGCGTTCGAAGTAGTCCTCGATCAGCAACGGCTGGTTTTCCGCCTCGTAAAACGCCATGCCGATGCGGCCAATGCTGGGGGCGTTGATGTAACCCTCGAAGCCGGGGGCGAGGATCTTGTCGCCAATCCGGATCGCCTGGTCTTCAGGCAAAAAGCCTTTGACGCGGATGGCGAGGACTTCTTCGTTGGCCAGTTTTTTTATGCACGTCTCATCGAGACGCTCGACGTCAAGCATCATGGTTTCAGGTCCATCTAACGAGTAGTCAACGGAACCGGCGAATGCGGTTCCCCCGGCGTCGGACGCTGCAACCGGCAGCGTCCGAAATCCTCAATCCACGTTGTAGTGGACGGACAGCGTGCCCTTCTTCTGCGAAAGGGACGCGATCGTGACTGTGCCCAGATCCTTCAGGCTGCGTACATGGGTGCCGCCGCAGCCATAGGCCGGCAGTTCACCGAAGCCGATTTCCCGCGCGCCTTCGCGCAAGGACGTCAGGCGGGGCAGGTCGTGTTCGATCCATTGCCCGATGCCGTATTGAACGGTTTGCGCATCGACTTCCTGAGCACAATCCCCGGGCTTGAATTGCACCCGGCCTTCGTCCGGCCAGTGGTGTGCCTTGATCGGCATCCAGCCCATGGCCTGGACAAAGTGGCCGATCAAATGCCCGGCGGAGTGCATGCGGGTGTTGAAGCGGCGACGCTCTTCATCGATGCGGATCTGGGTCATGCCCAGTGGCACCGGCTGGTTAACGAAATGAATGATCCGGTCCGGTTCCTGTACGACACGCAAGACCTGGCTGTCGCCGATCCAGCCCGTATCACAAGGCTGCCCGCCACCTTGCGGGTGAAACAGAGTGGCGCGCAGCACCACAGCGAATTCGTTCTCGTGGGGCGTGCAGTCGAGGACTTCCACATTGGCCTTGAGGTCATCACTATGGAAAAAGAGGCGAAGCGTCATATTCCATGCCCTTATTAAAGTTTCTTTTTTAATTATATGAATCGTGCAATAACGTGATAATCCGTTCAAACATCAAAGGACTGTTGCGCTGTGAGCATAAATCTTCCTCTGCCGTTGCTCGGTGAAATGGCGATTTTCGTCAAGGTCGTGGAGACCGGCAGCTTCTCCGAAGCCGCTCGTCAATTGGGCTCGTCACCCTCGGCGGTCAGCCGCAGTATTTCCCGGCTGGAAAAGGCATTGGCCACGCGGCTGCTGCAACGCACCACGCGCAAGTTGCGCTTGAGCGATGGCGGGGAAGAAGTGTTCAAGCGCTGTCAGGAGATGGTTAGCGCGGCCCGGTCGGTGATGGAAATCAGCGGTCAGTTCACCCACGAAGCCGAAGGCCTGGTGCGGGTCAGCGTGCCGAAAGCGGTCGGACGCTTCGTGATTCATCCGCATATGCCGGAGTTTCTACGCCGTTATCCGAAGGTTGATGTGGAGTTGCTGCTGGAAGACCGCCAGGTGGATCTGATCGACGATCATGTCGATCTGGCGATTCGCATCACGGAGCGGCCACCGGCAGGACTGGTCGGGCGGCAGTTACTGACCATCGATCATTTGCTCTGCGCGACGCCGCAATACCTGGCCGAACATGGCACACCCACTCATCCCCATGACTTGCTCAATCACAGCTGCATCTATCTGGGCGAAACCCCGAGTGATGCGCGCTGGAAATTCAAGAAGGGCAGTAAGGCAGTGACGGTCGGCGTGCGTGGCCGGTATGCCGCCAATCACACCGGCGTGCGTCTGGGCGCTGTGTTGCAGCACATCGGTATCGGCAGCCTGCCGTATTTCACGGCCCGCTATGCCCTGGAACAGGGGCTGGTCGTGCAGGTTCTGCCGGACTGGACATTCCTGGCGTCCTACCACGGTGGGTTGTGGTTGCTGCATTCGCCAACGCGCTATCTGCCGCCGAAGCTGCGGGTGTTCATCGACTATCTGGTAGCGTGCCTGGAGAAGGAGCCGACATTGAGCAAACCGGGTAAACCCAACGCTGCAAAATCGCTGGCCGAGTACGAATTGCCGGAGGGTGAAGGACTGCTGTAACGGCGACGCAAAAAAAGGCCCGCATGGATCACCATGCGTGCCTTTTCATTGTGTAGCGAAAATCAGTGCTTGCTGTCCTGGGCGGACATCGCCAGCAGTTGTTTTTCCTGATTCCAGTCGAACGGTTCGTCGTTCTGTTCAGCTTCGTAGCGACGTTCTTCCAGTGCCTGATACATGTCGATCTCTTCATCGGACAGGTAGTGCAGGCAGTCGCCGGCGAAGAACCACAGCAGATCCCGCGGGATCAGGTGGGCAATTTGCGGGTAACGGGTAATCACTTGAGTCAGGATGTCCTGGCCCAGGTATTGGCTTTCGATCGGCTCGATCGGCAGTGACGCCAGCAGTTCGTCGAAACGCTCCAGGAACAGGGCATGGCTTTCTTCGGGAACCTGATCGGCCTCACCTACGGCGACCAGGATACTGCGCAGGTGGTCGAGCAAAACCAGATGATCGGCAACGACGTTGGACACGAGATAAGTCCTCAAGAGCAAAACGGGCGCGGGAGTATAAAGCCCCTGCGCCCGTTTTTCACTGATTGAAGGGATCAGCGGATTTTCCCTTCCGCCGGTTTCAGCTCCTCTTTGTCGAAGTCATCGACATCGATCACCTTGCGCCGCGCCGCTTCAGCGTCGCGCAGGGTTTGTGCTTCCGCTGCCTGCAGCACACCGGCCTCCAGTGCCGCATCGATGGCGTGTTCGCCGGCGACCGGTTTGACCTGGCCGCTCTTGAGCGAGGTGTGCAGTTTCTTGTGCAACGGTTGCGCAGCGTTCAACTGATCGCAGGCGTGTTGCAGTGCACCGACCGCATCGTCCGCCGATTGCGGGCGATAGCAGCCGGCAAGCAACTCTTCCAGCGCCGGGTCGCCCTTGGCCCGACCGATGACCGCTGCCACTTCGGCACCGAGTCTGTCCGACGGGCCTTTGTGACGACGACCGAACGGGAACACGATCACGCGCAACAGGCAGCCGAAAACCCGGTTCGGGAAATTGGTCAGCAGCTCATCCAGTGCCTTTTCCGACTGGCCGAGGCTTTCTTCCATGGCCCATCTGAACAGCGGCTCCATGTACGCCGGGGAATCGAGGTCGTGGTAACGCTTGAGTGCCGCCGAGGCGAGATACAGGTTGCTCAGCACATCGCCCAGACGGGCCGACAGCCGCTCGCGGCGTTTCAGTTCGCCGCCCAGCAGCATCATGCTCAGGTCGGCCAGCATGGCAAACGCGGCAGCCTGACGGTTGAGCGCGCGGAAGTAACCCTGGCTGAGTTTGTCGCCCGGCGCATGTTCGAAATGGCCGAAACCAAGGTTCAGCACCAGCGTGCTGGCGGCGTTGCTCACGGCAAATCCGATGTGCTTGAGCAGCAGGCCATCGAACTCCTTGAGTGCCTGATCCTTGTCCTCACGTCCGGCGAGGGCCATTTCCTTGAGGACGAACGGATGGCAGCGGATCGCGCCCTGGCCGAAGATCATCAGGTTGCGCGAAAGAATGTTCGCGCCCTCCACGGTGATGAAAATCGGCGCACCGTTCCAGCTGCGGCCCAGATAGTTGTTCGGGCCCATGATGATCGCCTTGCCGCCATGCACATCCATGGCGTGGCTGATGCACTCGCGGCCGCGTTCGGTGAGGTGATACTTGAGGATCGCCGACAGCACCGAAGGCTTCTCGCCCAGATCAACCGCGTTGGCGGTCAGCATCCGCGCAGCGTCCATCATCCACGCGTTGCCGCCGATGCGGGCCATGGCTTCCTGAATGCCTTCGAAGGCCGACAGCGGGACGTTGAACTGCTCGCGAATCTGCGCGTACTGCCCGGTCACCAGACTGGTGAACTTGGCCGCACCGGTACCCACCGCCGGCAGCGAAATCGAACGCCCGACCGACAGGCAGTTCATCAGCATCATCCAGCCCTTGCCGAGCATGTCCTGGCCGCCGATGAGGAAGTCCAGCGGAATGAACACGTCCTTGCCGGAGTTGGGGCCGTTCATGAACGCGGCGCCCAGCGGCAGGTGGCGGCGGCCGATTTCCACGCCGGGAGTATCGGTCGGGATCAGCGCCAGGCTGATGCCCAGGTCTTCCTTGTCGCCCAGCAGGTGATCCGGGTCATAGGCCTTGAAGGCGAGACCGAGCAGGGTCGCGACCGGACCGAGGGTGATGTAGCGTTTTTCCCAGTTCAGGCGCAGGCCGAGGGTTTCCTGGCCTTCCCATTCACCCTTGCAGATGATCCCGGTGTCGGGCATGGCGCCGGCGTCGGAACCCGCGAGCGGGCCGGTCAGCGCGAAGCACGGGATATCGTCGCCCCGGGCCAGTCGTGGCAGGTAATGATTGCGCTGTTCGTCGGTGCCGTAGTGCAGCAGCAGTTCGGCCGGGCCGAGGGAGTTGGGCACCATCACGGTGGAGGCGAGGTCGCCACTGCGGGTCGCCAGTTTCATCGCCACTTGAGAGTGGGCGTAGGCAGAGAAGCCTTTACCGCCGAATTCCTTGGGAATGATCAGGGCGAAAAAACCGTGTTCCTTGATGTGGGTCCAGGCTTCGGGCGGCAAGTCCATCGACTGGCCGATCTGCCAGTCGGTGACCATCGCGCAGAGTTCTTCGGTCGGGCCGTCGATGAACGCCTGTTCCTCGTCGCTCAGTTGCGCCTTGGGATAGGACAGCAGTTTTTCCCAGTCCGGACGGCCGCTGAACAGTTCACCGTCCCACCACACGGTGCCTGCGTCGATTGCATCGCGCTCGGTCTGCGACATCGGCGGCAGGGTTTTCTGGAACCAGCTGAACAGCGGCGCGCTGAAGTGTTTGCGGCGCAGATCCGGCAGCAGCAACGGAGCCGCGACGATGGCCAGTACGACCCAGAAGATCAGCAGCAACCAGCCTGGCGCGTGGCTGAAAATCCCCATCGCCAGCAAATAGGCCGCGACGATGCCCAGTGCCGGCAGCGGGGCGATGCGCCGGTGGGCCAGATACGCCACGCCGACGATCAGAACCAGTATCCACAACAACAGCATATTCAATCCTCCGTGAACCAGGGCGAACGACCCTCCAGAGCTTAGACGGCATCTGCAAAACGGGGCGGTCAGAACAAGTTGATCTAAAACGTGGGAAACCCTGGATGGCTTTTGTAGTTTCGGTGGGCAACACGCGTAGGAAATCGTTCGCAGACTCCGCGGCTTTGCGTCCATGTTTGGCCGAAACGTCGTTATCTCTGTGCTGATCCTCTCGCTAGACTCCGGGTTCACCCAGGAGAATGTCGTCATGCGCGAGTATCTGAGCCCCGGCCGCTTCATCGATAGTGACCACCCCTCGGTGGTGGAGTTCGCAGAACGGCACCGTGGTGCCAGCCGCGACCCGCGCGCGCAGGCGATCAGTCTTTATTACGCCGTGCGCGAGGCGGTGCGTTACAACATGTACACCTTCAGCCGCGACCCGCAGACCTTGCGCGGCAGCTACGCGCTGGCGGCGGGCGAAAGTTATTGCGTGCCCAAGGCCACGCTGCTCGCCGGTTGCGCGCGCCATTGCGGGATCCCCGCACGCATCGGTCTGGCGGATGTGAAAAACCATCTGTCGACGCCGCGACTGCTTGAACTGCTGAGAAGCGAAGTGTTCGCCATGCATGGTTATACCGAGCTGTTTCTCAACGATCGCTGGGTGAAAGCCACCCCCGCGTTCAACCAGAAACTCTGCGAAATGTTCAACGTTGCGCCGCTGGAATTCGACGGCATGAACGACAGCGTTTTCCACCCGTACAACAGCGATGGCGCGCTGCTGATGGAATACCTGGTCGATCACGGCCAGTTCGCGGATGTACCGGAATCCTTTTTCTTCGAACATCTGCAGAAATGCTATCCGCACCTGTTCAATGATCGGCAGACGCCACTGTCCAGTGACCTGCGCGATGATGTCGGCAGCCGCTGATCCGGCGTATGCTGCTCGCCCACTCAATGGAAAAGAGGCGGTCATGCTGAAGATCTGGGGTCGCAAGAATTCGTCGAATGTCAGAAAACCGTTGTGGGCGGCCGAAGAGCTCGGGCTGGCCTACGAGGCGATCGATGCCGGTGGCGCGTTCGGTGTGGTCGACACGCCGGAGTACCGGGCGATGAACCCGAACGGTCGGGTGCCGGTGATCGAAGACGACGGTTTTGTGTTGTGGGAATCCAATGCCATCGTTCGCTACCTGTTGGCCAGGCATGCGGCGAACACCTCGTGGTATCCGGCGGATCTGCAGACCCGCGCCATCGCCGACAAGTGGATGGACTGGACCACGTCCAGTTTCGCAGGCCCTTTCCGCACGGTGTTCTGGGGCGTTCTGCGCACCCCGGCGGACAAGCAGGACTGGCCGGCGATCCATGCCGCGATCAAGGAATGCGACGGTTTGCTGGCCATGGCCGATCAGGCCCTGAAAAACCAGCCGTACCTGTCCGGCAGTGAAATCGGCATGGGCGACATTCCGCTCGGCAGTTTCATTTATGCCTGGTTCGAGATGCCGATCGAGCGTGCGCCGATGCCGTATCTGGAAGCCTGGTACGCGCGACTGAAGCAGCGTCCGGCGTATCGCAAAGCCGTCATGACCGCGTTGACTTAATACCTACTATCGACACACTTGACTGTACTTGTGCGGCGGCGGCAAGCACCATTGCGCTTGTGCGCCGCGGTTGTCTTCCTCGCCGCCCGCCGTCATTCAGTCCTTTTTCTCTTCTTGGTGCGTAATCCGATATGAGTTCCGCTCTGTCCATCCGGCAGCTAACCAAAACCTACGGCAACGGGTTCCAGGCCTTGAGTGGTATCGATCTGGACGTCGCCGAAGGTGACTTCTTCGCGTTGCTCGGCCCCAACGGCGCCGGCAAATCCACGACCATCGGCATTCTCTCGACCCTGGTGAACAAGACCAGCGGCACGGTGAATATCTTCGGTCACGACCTGGACAAGAACCCCGCGGCGCTCAAGCGCTCGATCGGCGTGGTGCCCCAGGAATTCAACTTCAACCAGTTCGAAAAGACTTTCGACATCGTCGTGACCCAGGCCGGCTACTACGGCATTCCGGCGAAGATCGCCAAGGAACGCGCCGAGCAATACCTGACCCAGCTCGGACTGTGGGACAAGCGCGATGTGTCGTCGCGTTCGTTGTCCGGCGGCATGAAGCGCCGTCTGATGATCGCCCGGGCGCTGGTGCACGAGCCGCGTCTGCTGATCCTCGACGAACCGACTGCCGGCGTCGACATCGAACTGCGCCGCTCGATGTGGACCTTCCTCACCGAGCTGAACCAGAAAGGCATCACCATCATCCTCACCACCCATTACCTGGAAGAGGCTGAGCAGCTGTGCCGCAACATCGGCATCATCGACCACGGCACCATCGTCGAGAACACCAGCATGCGTCAGTTGCTCGGGCAACTGCATGTGGAAACCTTCCTGCTCGACCTGAAGAACGATCTGGCGGTTGCACCGCAGCTGGCCGGCTATCCGGCCCGTCTGGTGGATGCGCATACCCTGGAGGTCCAGGTCGACAAGTCCATGGGCATCACTGCGCTGTTCGGCCAGTTGGCCCTGCAGAACATCGAAGTGCTGAGCCTGCGCAATAAAACCAATCGCCTCGAGGAGCTGTTCGTGTCCCTGGTGGAGAAAAATCTGTCGAAGGTGGCGGTATGAGTTCCGAGCTGCGCCCCAACCTCGTTGCCCTCAACACCATCGTTTACCGCGAAGTCCGGCGCTTCACCCGGATCTGGCCGCAGACCCTGCTGCCGCCGGCGATCACCATGGTTCTGTACTTCGTGATCTTCGGCAACCTGATCGGCAAACAGATCGGCGGCATGGGCGGCTTCAGTTACATGGAGTACATCGTGCCGGGGCTGATCATGATGTCGGTGATCACCAACTCCTACGGCAACGTGGTGTCGAGTTTCTTCGGCAGCAAGTTCCAGCGCTCCATCGAAGAACTGATGGTGTCGCCGGTGTCGCCGCATACGATCCTGATCGGCTACACCCTCGGTGGCGTACTGCGTGGCCTGATGGTCGGCGTCATCGTGACGATTCTGTCGCTGTTCTTCACCAGCCTGCAGGTGCATCACCTGGGCGTTACCGTGCTGGTGGTGGTGCTGACGGCGACGATCTTCTCGCTGCTGGGTTTCATCAACGCCGTGTTTGCGCGCAACTTCGATGATATTTCGATCATCCCGACGTTCGTGCTGACGCCGCTGACCTACCTCGGTGGCGTGTTCTATTCGATCACCTTGCTGCCGCCGTTCTGGCAGACCGTGTCGCTGGCGAACCCGGTGCTGCACATGGTCAACGCCTTTCGTTACGGCATCCTAGGTGTGTCGGACATCCGCATCGGTATCGCGATCACCTTCATGCTGGTGGCGACCGTGGTGCTGTACTTCGGTTGTGCGCGGTTGCTGGTGAGCGGTCGCGGTATGCGTACCTGATCCATTCGGCGCTGCAATAAAAAACGGCCTCCCACTGCGGAGGCCGTTTTGCATTCAGGACTGGCGACTTTTCTTGCGTCGCGCCCATTGCCGGGCGACCCACCAGCGCCAGTACATCATTACCAGGCAATAGGCGAGGGCGCCCAGCGCCAGCCCGACCACCACCGAACCGAGCAGGAACGGTTGCCACAGGGTCGAGAGTTCGCCGCTGATCCACTCCCAGGTCAATGAATCCGGCAGGGTGCGGGCAGGGATGTCCATCAGCCACGCCCCGACTTTGTAGGTGCAGTAGAACACCGGCGGCATGGTGACCGGATTGGTCAGCCAGACCAGGCTGACGGCAATCGGCATGTTGCCGCGCACGGTGATCGCCAGTGCGGCGGCCACCAGCATCTGCGCGGGAATCGGCAGGAAAGCCGCAAAAATGCCGACGGCCATGGCCCGGGCCACCGAGTGCCGGTTGAGGTGCCAGAGGTTCGGGTCATGCAGCAACTTGCCGAGAAAGCGTAAGGATTTGTGTTCCCTGATGCTCGTCGGGTCGGGCATGTAACGTTTGAATAAGCGCCGGGGCATAAGGCTTCTCGGTCGGTTAAGGCGGCAAGTATGTCTGGATTCTACGAAGCGCCCATTCAGACTTTGTGACAATTGTTGACGACGCCTGTGCCCCACAGGGGCTATGCCTGAAGAGGGGACTCTCAAGGACGGGCGTATGCGCACAGGGATGATGGCGCTGGCAGTCGGTCTGCTGGCCCCGGTTTTTTTGCCGGCCTTGCCGCCGGTCGGGTGGATGCTGTGGCTGCCGGTGGTGGCACTGATGCTGTTGCCGTTTCGCAGTTATCCGCTGGCATTTTTGCTGTTCGGCTTCGCCTGGTCTTGTATCGGCGCGCAATGGGCGCTGGATGAGCGACTGCCGGTGGAGCTGGACGGCGAGACGCGCTGGGTCGAAGGGCGGGTCGTTGGTCTGCCGCAGAGCGGCGACGGGGTCGTGCGCTTCGAGTTGGCCGATGCCCGTTCGCGTCACGGGAAACTGCCTTCGCTGATACGCCTGGCCTGGTACGACGGGCCACCGGTCAACAGCGGTGAGCGCTGGCGGTTGGCGGTCAAACTCAAACGTCCCGGCGGGTTGCTCAATCCCGATGCCTTCGATTACGAAGCCTGGCTGCTGGCCCAGCGCATCGGCGCTACCGGCACAGTTAAGGACGGCCGTCGGCTGGCGGAGGCGCAGTGGGCCTGGCGGGACGGCATCCGACAGCGTCTGCTGGAGGTGGATACACAGGGCCGGGGCGCGGCGCTGGCGGCGTTAGTCCTGGGCGATGGCTCGGGGCTCAGTCGCGAGGACTGGCAGATCCTGCAGGACACCGGCACCGTGCACCTGCTGGTGATTTCCGGACAGCACATCGGTCTGCTGGCGGCGGTGATGTATGGGCTGGTCGCCGGACTGGTGCGATTCGGTGTGTGGCCGTTGCGTTGGCCATGGCTGCCGTGGGCCTGTGGTCTGGCGTTCGCGGCAGCGTTGGGGTACGGGCTGCTGGCCGGGTTCGATGTGCCGGTGCGACGAGCCTGCGTGATGGTTGCGCTGGTGTTGCTTTGGAGATTGCGCTTTCGCCATCTCGGTGCCTGGTGGCCGTTGTTGCTGGCCTTCAATGGTGTGCTGCTGATGGATCCGCTGGCGGCTCTGCGTCCAGGGCTGTGGTTGTCTTTCACGGCGGTGGCAGTACTGATTTTTACCTTCGGCGGTCGTCTGGGGCCGTGGCGCTGGTGGCAGATCTGGACGCGTGCGCAATGGCTGATCGCAATCGGCTTGTGCCCGGTGTTGCTGATCCTGGGCCTGCCGATCAGTCTCAGCGGGCCATTGGCCAATCTGCTGGCGGTGCCGTGGATCAGTTTTGCGGTGCTCCCGCCGGCATTGCTCGGCACTTTGTTGTTGCCGATTCCCTATGTCGGCGAAGGTCTGTTGTGGCTGGCCGGCGGGCTGGTCGATGGATTGTTCCGGGCTCTGGCCCTGATCGCCGGGCGCTGGCCGGCGTGGGTGGCGCCATCGATGCCGGGATGGATCCTGGCGCTGGGCTGCATCGGTGCCGTGTTGTTATTACTGCCCCGAGGCATTCCATTGCGTCCCTTGGGCTGGCCGCTGCTGCTGGTGCTGGCATTTCCGCCCCGGGAGCAGTTGGCCGAAGGTATGGCGGATGTCTGGCAACTCGATGTCGGCCAAGGGCTGGCGATTTTGATCCGCACACGCCATCACACATTGCTGTACGACACCGGGCCGCGCTTCGGGGATTTCGATGTCGGCGAGCGAGTGGTGCTGCCAGCCTTGCACAAACTGGGTGTGGAGCGACTCGATCTGATGTTGCTCAGCCATGCCGACGCCGACCATGCCGGAGGGGCGCTGGCCGTGGCAAGCGGCTTGCCGGTCAGTCGGGTGATCAGCGGCGATCCGTCGGGGCTGCCCGAAGTGCTGAACGCTGAAACCTGTGAAAGTGGTCGGCAGTGGCAGTGGGACGGCGTTGCCTTTCATCTATGGCAGTGGGGGGACGCTCAGGACAGTAACCAGCGTTCCTGTGTCCTGCAGATCGAAGCCAACGGCGAGCGATTGCTGTTGACCGGCGATATCGACACTGCTGCCGAACGGGATTTGCTTAACAGCGTGTTGGCGGTCCCTACTCAGTGGCTGCAAGCACCGCACCATGGCAGCCGCAGTTCTTCCTCGATGGCATTGCTCAAGGTTTTGCAGCCCCGGGACGTGCTGATCTCCCGGGGGCAGGGCAATTCGTTCGGGCATCCGCATCCGACCGTCATCGCCCGTTACCGCAAGCAAGGTTTGCGCATCCATGACAGCGCCGAGCAGGGCGCCATTCATCTGCAACTGGGCCGATTTCAGCCGGCCCGGTCGATGCGTCAGCAACGCCGGTTCTGGCGCGAGCCGCCCCAGCCGGGGGCGACGCACCGTTGAGTACGGTCGTCGGGGCGACGGGTCTTTATCGCGAACCGGTATGGTAAAGTGGCGCACTTTTTCGAGGGGGCTGTCACTGTGTGGGAATTGGTCAAATCCGGCGGCTGGATGATGTTGCCGATCATTCTGAGTTCCATCGCCGCCATGGCGATCGTCGCCGAACGCCTGTGGACGCTGCGCGCCAGTCGCGTCACCCCTGAGCATCTGCTGGGTCAGGTCTGGGTCTGGATCAAGGACAAGCAGCTCAACAAGGAAAAACTCAAGGAATTGCGCGCCAACTCGCCGCTGGGTGAAATCCTCGCCGCGGGCCTGGCCAACTCCAAGCATGGTCGCGAGATCATGAAAGAGTGCATTGAAGAAGCCGCCGCCCGGGTCATCCACGAGCTGGAACGCTACGTCAATGCGCTGGGCACCATCGCCGCCATGTCGCCGCTGCTGGGTCTGCTGGGTACGGTGCTGGGCATGATCGATATTTTCAGCGCCTTCACCGGTTCCGGCATGACCACCAACGCTTCGGTATTGGCCGGTGGTATCTCCAAGGCGCTGATTACCACGGCGGCGGGCCTGATGGTCGGTATCCCGTCGGTGTTCTTCCACCGTTTCCTGCAACGCCGCATCGATGAACTGGTGGTGGGCATGGAGCAGGAAGCGATCAAACTGGTGGAAGTGGTACAGGGCGACCGTGATGTCGATCTGGCCGGGGGCAAAGCGTGAAATTCCGTCGCAAGCCCCGGGAAACCATCGATATCAACCTCGCGTCGCTGATCGACGTGGTGTTCATTCTGCTGCTGTTTTTCGTCGTGACCACCACCTTCACCCGCGAAACCCAGCTGCGCGTCGACCTGCCGGAAGCGGTGAGCGGCTCGCCGGCCGAGGATCAGCAGGTCAAGCAACTGGACGTTGCCATCAGCGCTGAAGGCGTGTTCTCGGTGAACAACAAGATTCTGCCGAAGAACGACCTGGCGACCCTGATGGAAGCCATGCAGAAAGAAGCCAACGGTGACACCAACATGCCGTTGTCGATCAGTGCCGATGGCAAGACCCAGCATCAATCCGTGATCACCGCCATGGACGCGGCCGGCAAGCTCGGTTTCAGCCATTTGCGCATGACCACGGTCGAGGCGGCGCCCAAATCCTGATGGCCATGTCCGATCGTCTGCTCGCCGCTTGGTATCAGGGGCATCCGGCCCTGACGCTGTTGCGGCCGCTGGAGTGGCTGTATCGCCGCGTGGTGGCCGGCAAGCGTCAGCGTTTTCTCGACGGCGAGGGCGAGATCTATCAGTCGCCGGTGCCGGTGATCGTGGTCGGCAATATCACGGTGGGTGGCACCGGCAAGACGCCGATGATTCTGTGGCTGATCGAACACTGTCGGCGCAGCGGATTGCGGGTCGGCGTGGTCAGTCGCGGCTACGGCGCCAAGCCGCCGCATTTGCCGTGGCGGGTCGAAGCCGATCAAGGTGCCGACATCGCCGGCGACGAGCCGCTGCTAATCGTGCAGCGCACCGGTGTGCCGCTGATGATCGACCCGAATCGCGGCGCTGCCGTCAAAGCCTTGCTGGCCAGTGAACCGCTGGACCTGATCCTGTCCGATGACGGCATGCAACATTATCGTCTGGCGCGGGATCTTGAGCTGGTGCTGATCGACGCCGCCCGTGGGCTGGGCAACAAGCGCTGCCTGCCCGCCGGTCCTCTGCGTGAACCGATCGAGCGTCTGCAAAGCGTCGATGGCGTGCTGTTCAACGGCGCCCCTGAGGATCGCGAAGACGGTTTCGCTTTCCGCCTGCAACCCACGGCGCTGGTCAATCTGCTCAGCGGCGAACGCCAGCCCCTCGAACGTTTTCCAGCCGGGCAGTCGCTGCACGCAGTCGCCGGGATCGGCAATCCGCAACGTTTCTTCAATACCCTCGAAGCGCTAGACTGGCGGCCTGTGCCCCACGCGTTTGCCGACCACGCCGAATACAGCGTGCAGGCCTTGAGTTTTACGCCGTCATTGCCATTGGTGATGACCGAAAAGGACGCGGTGAAGTGCCGCGCCTTCGCTGCCGCCGACTGGTGGTACCTGGCGGTCGATGCCGTGCCGTCGCCGGCCTTCGTGGCCTGGTTCGACACGCAGTTGATGCGCCTGTTGCCGGATCGTCTTTTGCCTTAAACCGTTTTTATCCAGGGAATGTTCATGGACACCAAATTGCTCGACATCCTCGCCTGCCCGGTCTGCAAAGGCCCGCTCAAGCTCAGCGCCGACAAGACCGAACTGATCAGCAAGGGCGCCGGCCTGGCGTACCCGATCCGTGACGGCATCCCGGTGATGCTGGAAAGCGAAGCCCGCACCCTGACCACCGACGAGCGTCTGGATAAATGACCACAGCCTTCACCGTTGTCATCCCGTCGCGCTACGCCTCGACCCGCCTGCCGGGTAAACCGCTGCTGGATATCGCCGGCAAGCCGATGATCCAGCACGTCTGGGAACAGGCGAGCAAAAGCAGCGCCAGCCGTGTGGTCGTGGCCACCGACGACGCGCGTATCGTCGAGGCCTGCAAGGCTTTCGGCGCCGAAGTGGTGCTGACCCGTGAAGATCACAACTCCGGCACCGACCGCCTGGCCGAAGTGGCTGCGAAGCTGGGCCTGGAGCCGGATGCCATCGTGGTCAACGTCCAGGGTGACGAACCGCTGATCCCGCCAAGCGTGATCGATCAGGTCGCCGCCAATCTTGCGGCCCACACCGAAGCGCGCATGGCCACCCTGGCCGAGCCGATCGAGGACGTGGAAACCCTGTTCAATCCGAACGTGGTCAAGGTCGTCAGCGACCTCAACGGTCTGGCGCTGACCTTCAGTCGTGCGACCCTGCCATGGGCCCGCGATGCGTTCGCCAAGAGCCGCGACGTGCTACCGGAAGGCGTGCCGTATCGCCGCCATATCGGCATCTATGCCTACCGCGCCGGTTTCCTTCAGGACTTCGTGAACTGGGGCCCGTGCTGGCTGGAAAACACCGAATCCCTCGAACAGCTGCGTGCCCTGTGGCATGGCGTGCGGATTCACGTGGCTGACGCATTGATCGCGCCGCCAACCGGAGTCGACACCGCCGAAGACCTCGAGCGCGTCCGTCGCCTGCTGGAGGCCTGATGCGCGTTCTGTTCGTGTGCCTGGGCAACATCTGCCGTTCGCCCACTGCCGAGGGCGTCATGCGCGCCAAGCTACGTGAGGCCGGTCTGGACGCTCAGGTCGAAGTGGCTTCCGCCGGCACCGGTGACTGGCACGTCGGCAATCCGCCGGACAAGCGCAGTCAGGCTGCGGCCAAACTGCGTGGTTACGACTTGTCGGCGCAACGCGCCCAGCAAGTCAGCCGCGCCGATTTCGCCAGCTACGACCTGATCCTCGCCATGGACAACAGCAACCTGCGCAACCTCAAGGTCTTGCAACCGTCCACTGGCAAGGCCGAACTGGACCTGTTCCTGCGTCGCTATGAAGGCGAAGTCGATGAAGTGCCGGATCCGTATTACGACGGCGATCAGGGTTTCGAACAGGTGCTGGATCTGATCGAGCGCGCCTGCGACCGGTTGCTGATCGAAGTGAAGGGCCGGTTATGAGTTTGCAGGTACACCCTCAGGTTTCCCTGAAACCGTTCAACACCTTTGGCGTGGACGTTCGCGCGCAACTGTTTGCCGAAGCCCACAGCGACGCCGATGTGCGCGAAGCCCTGGCTTATGCGACCGCCCACGATGTGCCGTTGCTGGTCATCGGTGGCGGCAGCAATCTGCTGTTGACGGCGGACATCCCGGCACTGGTGCTGCGCATGGCCAGTCGTGGCATTCGCGTCATCAGCGACGATGGCAACCGCGTGGTGATCGAGGCCGAGGCGGGCGAGCCGTGGCATCCATTTGTCCTGCATACGCTGGCGCTGGGTTTTTCCGGGCTGGAAAACCTCAGCCTGATTCCCGGCACCGTCGGCGCTGCGCCGATGCAGAACATCGGTGCCTACGGCGTCGAGATCAAGGACGTGTTCGCCGGTCTGACGGCGCTGGATCGTCAGACCGGCGAGCTGCGCGACTTCAGTCTGGAAGAGTGCAACTTCGCCTACCGTGACAGCGTGTTCAAACAGCATCCGGGTCGTTGGTTGATCCTGCGGGTACGCTTTGCACTGGATCGAGTCGCCCATTTGCACCTGGAATACGGCCCGGTGCGTCAGCGCCTGAACGAACAGGGCATCGAGCAGCCGACGCCGACGGATGTCAGCCGCGCCATTTGCAGCATCCGCAGCGAGAAACTGCCGGACCCGGCGGTGCTGGGCAATGCCGGCAGCTTCTTCAAGAACCCGCTGGTGTCGGCGGCGGTGGTTGCGCAGATCAAGGCGCAGCATCCGGATCTGGTGGCCTATGCGCAACCGGACGGTCAGATGAAGCTGGCGGCGGGTTGGTTGATCGAACGAGCAGGCTGGAAAGGTTTCCGTGAGGCCGATGCCGGCGTGCATAAGTTGCAGGCGCTGGTGCTGGTCAATTACGGCGCGGCGACCGGGCTGCAACTGCTCGATCTGGCGCAACGTATCCAGAAAGACATTGCAGAACGTTTCAATGTCGAGCTGGAAATGGAGCCCAACCGTTATTGAGGCTACGCTTTCAAGGCGCAATCCAAAGCCCTGCACTATTTAAAAAGTGCAGGGCTTTTTTGTTAATCCCGGGTTAACTTAGCCAGCTAACGATAAACCCCTTTGCTCTACCAAAGGCCCGGTGCAGACGTTTTCGTCGGCACAAGAGAGCCTCATTAGCCTGAGTCGATCTGCGTGAACCCACCGCTGATTTCCGGCGGCAGATTGCTCGACCCCATAACCTCCATGAATATGCGGGCGTGCCCATGATTACCCTGAAACTCAATGGCCAAGACCATCCACTCGATGTCACCGAGGACATGCCCCTGTTGTGGGCGATCCGTGACGTTGCCGGTTACAACGGCACCAAGTTCGGCTGCGGCATGGGCCTGTGTGGCGCCTGCACCATTCATATCGACGGATTGCCGGTGCGTAGCTGCATCACGCCGATCGGTTCGGTGGCCGGGCAGAATGTAACGACCATCGACAACCTGCACGCCGATCCGATTGGTCAGATCGTCCAGCAAGCCTGGCTCGACACCGCGGTGGCCCAGTGCGGTTTCTGTCAGGGGGGGCAGATCATGTCCGCCACCGCGTTGCTCAAGACCAACCCGAACCCGAGCGACGAGCAGATCGAAGAGGCGATGGTCGGCAACATCTGCCGTTGCGGCACCTACAACCGGATCAAGACCGCCATCCGCCAGGCCTCCACTCACCTGAAGGAGGCCAAGGCATGAGCCGCTTGCCGAACGATTTCGCCCTGAGCAACCTGAGTCGCCGGGGCTTTCTCAAGGGTATCGGCGCCACAGGTGCGCTGGTGCTGGCCGCCAGTTGGGGCTGGCAGGATGCATTGGCTGAAGACAAACCGAAGAAGTTCGGCGCCGATGGCATGCCCAATGGCTGGATCGACGATCCGAAGGTCTACGTCAGCATCGCCGCCGACGGCACGGTGACCGTGGTCTGCAACCGCTCGGAAATGGGCCAGGGCGTGCGCACCAGCCTGACCATGGTGGTCGCCGATGAGCTGGAGGCCGATTGGGCCCACGTCAAGGTTCAACAGGCACCGGGCGATGAAGTGCGTTTCGGTAACCAGGACACTGACGGCTCGCGCAGCATGCGTCACTGGTACGAGCCGATGCGTCGTTGCGGCGCCGCTGCCCGGACCATGCTGGAGCAGGCTGCCGCCGCGCAGTGGAAGGTGCCGGTCGGCGAATGCCGCGCGCAGCTGCACAAAGTCATTCACACGCCGTCCGGGCGCGTGCTGGGTTATGGCGAGCTGGCCTCTGCGGCCAGTGCGTTGCCGGTTCCGGTCCGTGACAGCCTGCGGCTCAAGCAGCCATCGGAATTCCGCTACATCGGCAAGGAAGGGACGAAGGCCATCGACGGCGATGACATCGTCAATGGTCGTGCCGTCTACGGGGCCGACGTGCATTTCGACGGCATGCTGTACGCCGTGATCGCCCGCCCTGCGGTGTACGGTGGCAAGGTCAAGTCGGTGGATGACAGCGCCGCGCTGAAAGTGCCGGGCGTGCTGAAAGTCATTCAGATCGAACCCCGCCCTTTGCCTTCGGAATTCCAGCCGCTGGGTGGCGTGGCCGTGGTGGCCAGCAACACCTGGGCGGCGCTCAAGGGCCGTGAAGCGCTGAAGATCGAGTGGGACGATGGCCCGAACGCCAGTTACGACTCGATCGCCTACCGCAAGGAGCTGGAAGCTGCTTCGCTGAAACCGGGCAAAGTGGTGCGCAACACCGGTGACATTGAAAAAGCCATCGGCAGCGCTGCCAGTACCCTGGAAGCTTCTTACTACTTGCCGCATCTGGCACAGGCACCGATGGAGCCGATGGTGGCCATCGCTCGCTATAAAGAGGGCGTGTGCGAAGCCTGGGCGCCGAGCCAGGCGCCGCAGGTCACCCGTGAGCGGATCGCCGAACGCCTCGGTCTGCCGTTCGACAACGTGACCTTCAACGTGACACTGCTCGGTGGTGGTTTCGGCCGCAAGTCCAAGCCGGACTTCGTCGTTGAAGCGGCGATCCTTGCCAAGGAGTTCCCCGGCAAGGCTGTGCGGGTGCAGTGGACGCGTGAAGACGACATCCACAACTCGTATTTCCACACCGTGTCCGCCGAATACCTCAAGGCCGGCGTGGGCAAGGAGGGTTTGCCGTCCGCCTGGTTGCACCGCACGGTGGCGCCGAGCATCACCGCGCTGTTTGCGCCGGGCATGAATCATGAAGCCGCGTTCGAGCTGGGCATGGGCTTCACCAACATGGCTTACGCGATTCCCAACGTACGCCTGGAAAACCCCGAGGCCACCGTCCATACGCGGGTCGGCTGGTATCGCTCGGTGTCGAATATCCCCCATGGTTTTGCGATCCAGAGCTTCGTCGACGAACTGGCGCACGAGGCCAAGGAAGATCCGCTCAAGTACCAGATCAAACTGCTCGGCCCGGATCGGCAGATCGACCCGCGCACGCTCAGCGAAGAGTGGAACTACGGTGAATCCCCCGAGCGTTATCCGATCGACACCGGGCGTATGCGCACCGTACTGGAAACCGCAGCCAAGGCGGCCGGCTGGGGGCGGAAATTGCCCAAGGGCCGTGGCCTCGGGCTGGCAGTGCATTACAGCTTCGTGACTTATGTGGCGGCGGTGATCGAAGTCGAGGTCAAGGACGACGGTACGCTGATCGTGCACAAGACCGACATCGCCGTGGATTGCGGGCCGCAGATCAACCCCGAGCGGATCCGTTCGCAGTTCGAAGGCGCCTGTGTGATGGGCCTGGGCAATGCCGTCTGGGGCGAGATCAGCTTCAAGGACGGCAAAGTGCAGCAGGACAACTTCCATATGTATGAAGTGGCGCGCATGTCGCTGGCACCGAAGGAAGTGGCGGTGTATCTGGTGACACCGCCGGGCGAAGTGCCGCTGGGCGGTGTCGGTGAGCCGGGCGTGCCGCCGATTGCGCCGGCGCTGTGCAATGCGATCTTCGCCGCGACCGGTCAACGCATCCGCAGCCTGCCGGTGCGTTACCAGTTGCAGGGCTGGCAAAAGGCGCAAGCGTGATGGACAGCGCCGATCTCAATGTCCTGCGCAGCGTCCTGGAGTGGCGCCGCGCCGGGCAGCGGGTGGTGTTGTTCACTGTCGTGCAGACCTGGGGCACTGCGCCCCGGGCCCCCGGCGCGATGCTGGCGTTGCGTGAGGATGGCGTGGTGATCGGTTCGGTGTCCGGTGGCTGTGTCGAGGACGATCTGATCGCCCGCTTGCACGACGGGCGAATTCCCGCCGACGGGCCGCCGGTGCAGTTGATCACCTATGGCGTGACGCGGGAGGAGGCGGCGCGGTTCGGCCTGCCGTGCGGCGGCACTTTGCGCCTCACCGAAGAGCGAGTCGGCGATCCTGCGTGGGTCGCTGAATTGCTGGCACGTTGTGAAGCTCATGAAATCGTTGCTCGCGAGCTGAACCTCGAAAGCGGTGAGGTGATTCTTTCGGCGGCGAGCAAAACGGATGCATTGGTTTTTGATGGCAAGACCTTGCGTGCCATCTACGGCCCGCGCTGGCGTCTGCTGCTGATCGGTGCCGGACAGTTGTCGCGTTATGTGGCCGAAATGGCGCGGCTGCTGGATTTCGAAGTGCTGATCTGCGATCCCCGCACCGAGTTCGTGTATGACTGGGAAGAGCAGCATGGCCGCTTTGTCCCCGGCATGCCGGATGAGGCAGTGCTGAGCATTCAGACCGACGAACGCACCGCCATCGTTGCCCTGACTCACGATCCGCGTCTGGACGACATGGCGTTGCTGACGGCGCTGGATTCCAGGGCGTTTTACGTCGGTGCCCTGGGCTCGCGCGTCAACAGTCTCAAGCGTCGGGAATATCTGGCTGAGCTAGGCTTGTCGCAAGCGGCCATCGCTCGATTGCACGGGCCGATCGGTCTGCCGATCGGCAGTCATTCCCCGGCGGAAATCGCGTTGTCGTTGCTGGCGGAAATCGTTGCGATCAAGAATGGTGTCGAGTTGAAGCAGAAGAAGGCAGAGCGCGCATGAGTCGAACCATCGGAGTGATTGTGCTGGCGGCAGGCGAGGGCAGCCGCTTTCGCGAAGTGGCGGGTGACGACAAAGACAAGCTGCTGGCCGATTGCACGGGGCGCGACGGAGCCGTGCGTTCGGTGATTGAGCAGACGCTAGTGAACTTGCCGACGAGTCTCGACAAACGAGTACTGGTGACGACCGAAGCACGGCCACAGGCGATGCGGATGGCGCAGGCTTATGGCTGTGACATCGTATCGATCGAGTCTACGGGGATGGGCGACAGCATCGCGGCGGGTGTGGCGGCTTGCCCGGATGCCGATGGCTGGCTGATTGTGCTGGGCGATATGCCGTTCATCTTGCCATCGAGCATTGAGCGGGTAGTGGCGGCGATTGCCGACGATGCGGTCAGTGTTCCGGTGCAGGGTGGCGAGTTTGGGCATCCTGTCGGATTTGGTCGCTCGTTTGGGCCGGGGTTGATGGCATTGTCCGGTGATCGTGGGGCCAGACCTTTGTTCAAACAGGGGCGGGTAGTGGAAGTGGCGGTTGATGATCCCGGTGTGCTGTGGGATATCGATGTGCCGCAGGCACTGGTTTTTCCGCCGGCCTGATACAAACCGCGAGGCATAAAAAAGCCCCGCCTGGATCACCAGGCGGGGCTTTTTATTGGCGCTCGGAGTCAGACGAGAGGTTTAGGCTCGTGTTCTTTTTCCTGGGCCTGTTCGTGGTGCTCGACCGCTTCCTGTACGGAGCGCGGTGCTTCGGCAATCACTTCTACGGCAGCTTCTTCAGCGACCGGGGCAGGGGCTGCCTCGACCGCTTCGGCAACGGCTGGAGCAGCGGCGGCAGCGGCAGCCAGTTCGGCTTCCTTCTGCAGACGCTCTTCTTCACGCTTGCGACGACGCACTTCACGCGGGTCGTTCGGCGCACGGCCGCTTGGCGTCAGGGCGCTGACCGGAGCGACAACTGGAGCCGCTTCAACTACCGGAGCAGGTGCTTCGGCGACAACTGGCGCTTCTACCACTGGGGCTTCAACGACCGGTGCCGGTTCGGCAACCACTACTGGCTCGGCGGCCTTGGCTTCTTCCGCGACAGGCGCTTCAACCACTGGCGCTGGCGTTTCAGCGACGGCCGGCTCGGCGACCCAGTTGAATGCGGTCTGTTCTTCGCGAACTTCACGCACGGTTTCGGTCACGGTTTCAGCGACGGTTTCGACAACCGGCTCTGCCACTGCAACAGGCGCCTGGGCGACGAAAGCAGGTTCGGCAGCGGCTTCAACCTGAGGCTGAGCTTCGCGAACCGGCGCCACTTCGACTTCCGGAGCAGCAACTACTTCTACCGGAGTGGTGGCTTCAACAACCGGCGCTTCAACTGGAGCGGTTTCCAGTGTTGCAGCGGTAGCGCGTTCAGCTTGTTCGTGGGCCTGGGCTTCGGCCGGAGCGCTGATCACGGTGCTGGCAACAGCGGCAGTAACGGCCAGGCCGGCAGCCAGATCGGCAGTGCTCGGCTCGGCGGTTTCAGCGTTCTCGGTGGACTCTTCCGAACCTTCGATCACGTTGCCGTTGGCATCACGCTGACGCTCGCGACGGTTGCTGCGACGACGCTGACCACGGGAGCGGCGGCGTGGACGATCGCCTTCGGCGTTCTCCGAACCGTCTTCCGGCAGTTGCTCTTCGTTGGTGTTCACTTCTTCTTCAGCTACGGCAGCAGCGGCTTGTTCGGCACGCGGTTGGCGCTCTTCACGTGGTGGACGTGGTGCACGCTCTTCACGCGGCTGACGAGCCGGGCGCTCTTCAGCGGTGGCAGCAACAGCGGCAGCGGCGGCTGGAGCAGCATCCAGAGGTTCACGCAGTTCACGTACGCGTTCTTCACGCTCGCCACGCGGCTTGCGATCTTCACGTGGAGCACGTGGTGCGCGTTCTTCACGAGGGGCGCGTGGTGCGCGTTCTTCGCGGGCTACCGGTGCTTCGTCACGGGACTCGCGTGGCTCGCGCAGTTCGCGGGCTTCACGAGGCTGACGCTCTTCGCGTGGCTCACGCGGTGCGCGTTCTTCACGTGGAGCACGTTCTTCGCGCGGCTTGCGTTCTTCATCGCGGCGACCGTTACGGTTGCGGCTCTGCTGACGACCGTTGCGACGCTCTTCGTTGCGGGCCGGACGCTCGGTGGCCGGTTTTTCAACCACAACCGGAGCAACAGGCTCTTCCTTGGTGGCGAACAGGCTGACCAGCGACTTCACCAGGCCTTTGAACAGGCTTGGCTCAGGTGCGGCAACCGGAGCTGGTGCCGGGGCCGGAGCGGCGACTTCGGTCGGAACCGGAGCGTTGGCGCGGGCCGGAGCGGTTTTGACCGCGGCTTCCTGGCGAACCAGGGTGCGGGTCGCGGCGGCTGGCTGAACGTCTTCGACGTCGGCGGCAGCGGCAGCGATTTCGTAGCTGGACTGGTTGGTCGCGGCTTCCGGGCTGTCGTCACGCAGACGCTGAACTTCGAAATGCGGGGTTTCGAGGTGATCGTTCGGCAGGATGACGATGCGGGCGCGGGTGCGCAGTTCGATCTTGGTGATCGAGTTGCGTTTTTCGTTGAGCAGGAACGCGGCCACCGGGATCGGCACTTGCGCGCGAACTTCGGCGGTGCGGTCTTTCAGGGCTTCTTCTTCGATCAGGCGCAGGATCGCCAGGGACAGCGATTCGACGTCACGGATGATGCCGGTGCCGCTGCAGCGCGGGCAGACGATGCCGCTGCTTTCGCCGAGCGAAGGACGCAGGCGCTGACGGGACATTTCCAGCAGGCCGAAGCGCGAGATGCGGCCGATCTGTACACGGGCGCGGTCGGCTTCCAGGCATTCGCGGACTTTCTCTTCCACGGCGCGCTGGTTCTTGGCAGGGGTCATGTCGATGAAGTCGATGACGATCAGGCCGCCGATGTCGCGCAGGCGCAACTGACGGGCGATTTCTTCGGCCGCTTCGAGGTTGGTCTGCAGGGCGGTTTCTTCGATGTCGCTGCCTTTGGTGGCGCGCGCCGAGTTGATGTCGATGGACACCAGGGCTTCGGTCGGATCGATGACGATGGAGCCGCCGGAAGGTAGTTCGACGACGCGCTGGAAAGCGGTCTCGATCTGGCTTTCGATCTGGAAACGGTTGAACAGCGGAACGCTGTCTTCGTACAGCTTGATCTTGCTGGCGTACTGCGGCATCACCTGGCGGATGAAGGTCAGGGCTTCGTCCTGGGCTTCAACGCTGTCGATCAGCACTTCGCCGATGTCCTGGCGCAGGTAGTCGCGGATGGCGCGGATGATGACGTTGCTTTCCTGGTAGATCAGGAACGGCGCGGAACGATCCAGCGAGGCTTCCTTGATCGCGGTCCAGAGTTGCAGCAGGTAATCGAGGTCCCACTGCATTTCTTCGCTGCTGCGGCCAAGGCCTGCAGTGCGCACGATCAGGCCCATGTCGGCTGGAGCGACCAGACCGTTCAGGGCTTCACGCAATTCGTTGCGCTCTTCGCCTTCGATGCGACGGGAGATGCCGCCGGCACGCGGGTTGTTCGGCATCAGGACGAGGTAACGACCGGCCAGGCTGATGAAGGTGGTCAGGGCTGCGCCCTTGTTGCCACGTTCTTCTTTTTCGACCTGAACGATGACTTCCTGGCCTTCGCTCAGGACGTCCTTGATGTTGACGCGGCCTTCAGGGGCTTTCTTGAAGTATTCGCGGGAGATTTCTTTGAGGGGCAGGAAGCCGTGGCGCTCGGAGCCGAAATCGACAAAGGCAGCCTCAAGGCTTGGTTCGATGCGAGTGATACGGCCTTTATAGATGTTGGCCTTTTTCTGCTCGCGTGCACCGGATTCGATGTCCAGGTCGTAGAGGCGCTGGCCATCTACCAGTGCAACACGCAACTCTTCGGGTTGAGTTGCGTTAATCAGCATTCTTTTCATGTAGTACCGTCGGTTTCCGGGCTGCCGGAAACGGCGTTCGGCACACACGACTTCTCACGGTCGGTGTCAGGTGCGTCGGGAGTGGTTGGCCATTCCCGTGTCCAGCGATGTCCGGCCAATTGGGCCGTTATCGCGACGTACGCGTCCTGCTTGCTGTGGCTACTTAAGCACTCAGTCAGGAGGAGGAATCAACCGTGGCTGTGGACGAGATGAAGCGTCTTGAGAAAGCCTGTTGCTACACAGTCCAGCGGTTGTGCATCTCCACCCTACACGTATCCCTGATAATTCGGGTGCTGCCGCGCGCAGAATCCGCAGCGGGTTGGCATTTACCGTGAGCTCCGAAAGGGGAGGTCACGCATCATGGCTAATTCAGGCGGTGTTTCCGGCGCTTTCACTCGGGGTCATCCGCGGCTGACTGCACTTTGTGAACTGGCCGTGAATATGGCTCGCGTGGCGAGTCAGAACTCTGCTTTGCGGCGTGATTCAGGCCTCATGTCACCTGCGCTTGTTACAGCTGCAAACTCCACCGTTACGTAGCGAAAGCCCCGTAGGACGGCCTCGCGTCCTGGTGAATTGCGTTGGTCAGGGCCGGTTTTTGACCGTGGTTCCGCTGTCCAGGCCGCTTTTGGCGGCGTTCGCGACTATAGCAGCAATGATTAAGTGCTTCAATTCCATAAAAATTGTTATCATCCGCGGCATGACGACTACTGCCCCTTCGACTCCAGGCGTTCAATTGCTTGAGGTCTCGCCGGAATATGCCGGCCAACGAATCGACAATTTTCTTCTCGCCCGGCTCAAAGGCGTGCCCAAGACCTTGATTTACCGCATTTTGCGCAAAGGCGAAGTGCGAGTTAACAAAGGTCGGATCAAGCCCGAATACAAGCTGCAGGCCGGCGATATCGTGCGCGTGCCGCCGGTTCGTGTGCCCGAGCGTGACGAGCCGGTGCCTTTGGCCCAGGGCCTGTTGCAGCGCCTGGAAGCCTCGATTGTCTACGAAGACAAAGCCCTGATCGTGATCAACAAGCCCGCCGGCATTGCGGTTCACGGTGGCAGCGGCCTGAATTACGGCGTGATCGAAGCCTTTCGTCAGTTGCGCCCCGATGCCAAGGAGCTCGAGCTGGTTCACCGTCTCGATCGCGACACCTCCGGCCTGCTGATGATCGCCAAGAAACGCAGCATGTTGCGTCACTTGCATGCCGCGTTGCGCGGTGACGGTGTCGACAAGCGCTACATGGCACTGGTTCGCGGCAACTGGGCGACCTCGATCAAGCAAGTCCGTGCGGCGCTCGGCAAGAGCAATCTGCGCTCCGGTGAGCGCATGGTCGAGGTCGACGAGGAGGAGGGCAAGGAGTCGGTGACCGTGTTCAAGGTCCTGCGTCGCTTCGGCGATTTTGCCACTCTGATCGAAGCCAAGCCGATCACCGGTCGCACGCACCAGATCCGCGTTCACACGTTGCACGCCGGGCACTGCATTGCGGGTGACACCAAATACGGCGATGACAATTTCAGTAAGGAAATCCGTGATCTGGGCGGCAAGCGCCTGTTCCTGCACGCTTACATGCTGACCGTGCCGCTGCCCGATGGCGGTGAACTCAAGTTGCAGGCACCGGTCGATGAAATGTGGGCCAAGACTGTGGAGCGATTGAGTGCGCCCATCTGATTACAAGCTGCTGATTTTCGATTGGGACGGCACGCTGGCCGATTCCATTCATCGGATTGTCGAGGCAATGCACTCGGCGTCCGGGCGTTCAGGTTTCGAGTTGCATGATGATTTTGCCGTCAAGGGCATCATCGGTCTGGGCTTGCCCGAGGCGATCCGCACGCTGTATCCGGAAATCAGCGATGCCGAAATGACCTTGTTCCGCGAGTATTACGCGGATCACTACATCGCTGCAGAAGCCGTGCCTTCGCCGTTGTTCGAGGGCGTAGTCGAGTCGATGGCGTCCTTTCGCGAGCAGGGCTATCACCTGGCTGTTGCGACCGGCAAGAATCGTCGCGGGCTGGATCGGGTGCTCAAGGCCAATGGTTGGGAAGATTATTTCGATATCACCCGTGCTGCCGATGAAACTGCCAGCAAGCCGCACCCTCTGATGCTGGAACAGATCCTTGCGCATTGCGGTGTGCGTGCCGAACAGGCGCTGATGGTCGGCGATTCGTCCTTCGATCTGTTGATGGCGCGTAACGCGGGGATGGATTCGGTGGCGGTCAGCTACGGTGCGCAATCGATCGAGTCGCTGCAGCAGTTTGAGCCGCGACTGTCGATTGACCGGTTTTCTGAATTGCATGCCTGGCTGGCGCAGCGGGCTTAATACGTTTTTGCTGGGGTGGATGGCATGACCGACGAATGGAAAGCACCGGCCAAGGCAACTGCCGACGACGGTGATGCGAAAAGCTGGAAGCTGCTGGAAAAGACCTTGCTGGCCAGTGTGCAGGAGCAGCGTCGTTCCAGGCGTTGGGGGATCTTCTTCAAGCTGCTGACGTTTGTTTACCTGTTTGTCGCGCTGCTCCTGTTCACGCCGTTGATGGACATGGAAAAGAGCGCCACTCGCAGCTCGAATTACACGGCGCTGATCGATATCACCGGCATGATTGCCGATAAAGAGCCAGCCAGCGCCGACAATATCGTGGGCAGTCTGCGTGCGGCGTTCGAAGACAAGAAGGTCAAGGGCGTGATCCTGCGCATCAACAGCCCGGGTGGCAGTCCGGTGCAGTCAGGTTATGTGTATGACGAGATCAAGCGCCTGCGCGGCCTGCATCCGGATACCAAGGTGTATGCGGTGATTTCCGACCTCGGTGCGTCCGGGGCCTATTACATCGCCAGTGCGGCGGATCAGATCTATGCCGACAAGGCGAGCCTGGTCGGTTCCATTGGTGTGACAGCGGCCGGTTACGGCTTTGTCGGCACCATGGAGAAGCTGGGCGTCGAGCGTCGCACTTACACCTCAGGCGAGCACAAGTCGTTCCTTGATCCGTTCCAGCCGCAGAAGCCGGAAGAAACCGCGTTCTGGCAAAGTGTGCTGGATACCACGCACAAGCAGTTCATCAATAGCGTCAAGCAAGGGCGTGGCGATCGCCTGAAGGACAAGGAGCATCCGGAGCTGTTCTCCGGGCTGGTCTGGTCTGGCGAGCAGGCGCTGCCATTGGGGCTGATCGATGGTCTGGGTAATGCCAGCTCGGTGGCGCGTGATGTGATTGGCGAAAAGGAACTGGTGGACTTCACCGTTCAGGAATCGCCGTTCGATCGCTTCTCGAAAAAACTGGGCGCCAGTGTGGCCGAGCAGTTGGCAATGTGGATGGGTTTCCACGGTCCGTCGCTGCGCTGATCGCTTGATGCATAAAAAACCGGCCTTCGTGGCCGGTTTTTTGTGGATCAGGGGATTTGTACGCCTTCCGCCAGCAGCATGTCGATCAGGCGAATCAGCGGCAAGCCGATCAGGCTGGTGGCGTCGGGGCCTTCGGTGGATTGGAACAGGCTTACGCCCAGTCCTTCCGCCTTGAAGCTGCCGGCGCAGTCGTAGGGTTGTTCGGCGTGCAGGTAGCGCTCGACGCGGGCCTGATCCAGTGCGCGCATGTGTACGGTGAAAGGCACGCAGTCAACCTGGCAGTGGCCGGTCTGGCTGTTGAGCAGGGCCAGGCCGGTGAGGAAGGTCACGCTGGCGCCGCTGGCGGCCATCAGTTGTTCGCGGGCGTTTTCGAAGGTGTGAGGCTTGCCGATGATTCGCTCACCGAGCACGGCTACCTGGTCGGAACCGATGATCAGATGGGCAGGGTGGCTGTCGGCCAGTGCCCGGGCTTTCTGTTCGGCGAGGCGTTTGACCAGGTCGATTGCCGATTCTTCCGGGCGATGACTTTCATCGATGTCCGGTGAGCTGCAGACGAACGGCAGGCGCAGGCGATTGAGCAATTCCCGACGATAGGTCGAGCTTGAAGCGAGTAATAAAGGCAGCATTCGCGTCTCCAGAGGCAGGCTGCAGATTCTAGCGGAGGCTTGCAAGTGACGGACAGGGCACAATTTCCTTTGACATGGGTGGGTGCATCCCTATAATGCTGCGCCTATGTTGAATGACCCGATTCCACCTCACGTTGACCCGCGCAAATTGGCTGACCGTGGCACCACCCTTCAAGGTGAACTGCTGCTGGCCGATTTGAAGAGACTCTGCGACCCGCTTTCCGACGATGTCGGTACGGTGCAGGCCAAATTAGTTTTTGAACGAGATGAACGTAAATCTGTGGTGATCCACAGCTTTATCGACACCGAAGTCAAAATGGTTTGCCAGCGTTGTCTTGAGCTGGTCACCCTGCCGATCCACAGCGAATGCAGTTACGCCGTGGTGAAGGAGGGTGCGAATACCCAGTCGTTACCGAAAGGTTATGACGTGCTGGAACTGGGCGAAGATCCTTTGGATCTGCAGTCACTGATCGAGGAGGAGCTTCTGCTCGCCTTGCCCATTGTGCCTGCTCATCATCCGGAAGAATGCCAGCAGCCGGCGGGAGCAGATGAGCCCGAACCGAGCGAGGACGAGGTAACGCGGTCCAACCCGTTCAGTGTATTGGCGCAGTTAAAGCGTGACCCAAACGTTTAGGAGTTAATCAATTATGGCTGTTCAGCAGAACAAAAAATCCCGCTCTGCCCGTGACATGCGCCGTTCGCACGACGCTCTCGAGGCTAGCACCCTGTCTGTAGAAAAAACCACCGGTGAAGTTCACCTGCGTCACCACGTATCGCCAGAAGGCGTATACCGTGGCCGTAAAGTGATCGACAAGGGCGCTGACGAGTAATCACTTGTCCGCTCAAGTCATCGCGATTGACGCAATGGGCGGGGACTTCGGTCCCCGCAGCATTGTTCAGGCCAGCCTTGCTTGCCTTTCTGCTACGCCCTCGCTGCACCTGACCCTTGTCGGTCAACCCTCCCTTCTTGAAGAACTGATCACCGGCCAGTCGGCTGCCGATCGCGCGCGCCTGACGATTGTTCCGGCGTCCGAAGTCATCACCATGGACGAAAAACCAGCCCAGGCCTTGCGTGGCAAGCCGGACTCGTCGATGCGTGTCGCTCTCGAATTGCTGCGTGATGGCAAGGTTCAGGCCTGTGTCAGTGCCGGCAATACCGGTGCGCTGATGGCGCTGTCGCGATTTGTACTCAAGACCCTGCCGGGAATTGATCGTCCGGCCATGGTGGCCGCGATTCCTACGCAGAAGGGCTACTGCCAGTTGCTCGATCTGGGCGCCAACGTCGATTGCAGTGCCGAGCACTTGTTGCAGTTCGCGGTGATGGGGTCCGTGGCCGCGCAAACTCTGGGCATTGCCCGTCCGCGCGTCGCGTTGCTGAACATCGGTACTGAGGACATCAAGGGCAATCAGCAGGTCAAGCTCGCTGCAACATTGCTGCAAGCAGCCCGGGGTATCAATTACATCGGTTTCATCGAGGGCGATGGCTTGTATCGCGGCGAGGCGGATGTGGTGGTGTGTGACGGTTTCGTCGGCAATATCCTGCTCAAGTCCAGCGAGGGCCTGGCGACGATGATTGCCGCGCGCATCGAGGCCTTGTTCAAGAAGAATCTGGCTTCCCGTGCTGTCGGCGCTCTGGCGTTGCCATTGATGAAGCGTCTGCAGGCTGATCTGGCGCCGGCGCGACATAACGGCGCAAGCTTTCTCGGCTTGCAGGGAATTGTCGTGAAGAGTCACGGTTCGGCCGGGGTTCAGGGGTTTCAAAGCGCCATTCAGCGAGCACTGATCGAGATTCAGGAGAATCTTCCCGAGCGCCTGCACGGCCGTCTGGAGGATTTGTTGTCTTAGGCGTTTTCGTCGGACAATGCTTAAATGTGACCGCCCGGTTCAAAGGGCCATCCAACTGTCAGTTTCTTGCGTCCCTCTAGCGGGATGCCATTTTTCCGACGACAAGATCATTAGGGGCTTGTTACATGTCTGCTTCCCTCGCATTCGTCTTTCCAGGACAGGGTTCGCAGTCCCTCGGCATGCTGGCCGAGCTGGGCGCGCAACATCCGCTGATCCTCGAAACTTTCAAAGAAGCATCCGATGCTCTGGGCTACGACCTGTGGGCGCTGACCCAGCAGGGTCCGGAAGAGCTGCTCAATCAAACCGACAAAACCCAACCGGCCATTCTGACCGCTTCGATCGCCCTGTGGCGTCTGTGGCTGGCTGAAGGTGGCGCGCGCCCGGCATTCGTTGCCGGTCACAGCCTGGGTGAATACAGCGCACTGGTTGCTGCCGGCAGCCTGAGCCTGGCGGACGCGGTAAAACTCGTCGAGCGCCGTGGCCAGCTGATGCAGGAAGCCGTTCCGGCCGGGCAGGGCGGCATGGCTGCCATCCTCGGTCTGGAAGATGCCGACGTGCTGGCAGCCTGTGCCGAAGCGGCGCAAGGCGACGTGGTCAGCGCGGTGAACTTCAACTCCCCGGGCCAGGTGGTGATCGCCGGTGCCAAGGCTGCCGTTGAACGCGCCATCGAAGGCTGCAAGGCTCGTGGCGCCAAGCGTGCCATGCCGCTGCCGGTCAGCGTGCCGTCGCACTGTGAGCTGATGCGTCCGGCTGCCGAGCGTTTCGCCGAATCCATCGCTGCCATCGACTGGCAGGCGCCGCAGATCCCTGTGGTACAGAACGTCAGCGCTCAGGTGCCGGCGGATCTGGAAACCCTCAAGCGCGATCTGCTGGAGCAACTCTACAAGCCGGTTCGCTGGGTCGAGTCCGTACAGACTCTGGCAGCGAAAGGCGCGACCAATCTGGTCGAGTGCGGCCCTGGCAAAGTGCTGGCCGGTCTGAACAAACGCTGCGCCGAAGGCGTATCGACTTCCAACCTCAATACCCCAGACGCTTTCGCTGCCGCTCGCGCGGCGGCTGTCTGAATCAGGAGAAGCTTGCATGAGTCTGCAAGGTAAAGTTGCACTGGTCACCGGCGCAAGCCGTGGTATCGGCCAGGCTATCGCACTGGAACTGGGTCGTCAGGGCGCCATCGTTGTCGGCACCGCGACTTCCGCTTCGGGCGCCGAGCGCATTGCTGCGACCCTGAAAGAGAATGGCATTCAGGGCGCAGGTTTCGAGCTGAACGTCACCAGTGACGAATCGGTCACCGCAGTGCTGGCAAGCATTCAGGAGCAATTCGGTGCTCCGGTCGCGATCCTGGTCAACAATGCCGGTATCACCCGCGATAACCTGATGATGCGCATGAAAGACGACGAGTGGTACGACGTGATCGATACCAACCTGAACAGTCTGTATCGCCTGTCCAAGGGCGTTCTGCGTGGCATGACCAAGGCGCGTTGGGGTCGAATTATCAGTATTGGCTCGGTGGTGGGTGCCATGGGCAACGCTGGCCAAGTAAACTATGCAGCCGCCAAGGCCGGTCTGGAAGGTTTCAGCCGTGCCATGGCGCGTGAAGTCGGTTCGCGTTCGATTACGGTCAACTCGGTAACCCCAGGGTTCATCGACACCGATATGACGCGCGAACTGCCTGAAGCACAGCGTGAAGCCTTGCAGACGCAGATTCCGCTGGGCCGTCTGGGACAAGCTCAAGAGATCGCGTCCGTGGTCGCTTTTCTTGCATCCGACGGTGCGGCATACGTGACCGGGGCTACAATCCCGGTTAACGGCGGGATGTACATGTAATTCAAATGTGACGGATTGCTTCAAAAAAATGTCATACGAGCTGTCTAAAATCCGTTATAAAGCTGCAATCTATTTATAGGCAGAGGGTCGCAGGGTTTGAGGAGTGAAGCTTTCAGTTGAAAAGCTGAAAAGTCTTTCTATACACTTACCCACTGGCCAGCTGCCTGAATTTGTCCATTAGGAGTGAAAACAAGGTATGAGCACCATCGAAGAGCGCGTCAAGAAAATCGTTGCCGAGCAACTGGGTGTTAAAGAAGAAGAAGTGGTAAACACCGCTTCCTTCGTAGAAGACCTGGGTGCCGACTCCCTTGACACCGTTGAGCTGGTGATGGCTCTGGAAGAGGAATTCGAGACCGAAATCCCTGACGAAGAAGCTGAGAAGATCACTACTGTACAAGCTGCAATCGACTACGTTACTAGCCACCAGGCGTAATAGTTTGTAATCGTTGCTTGCTGTCATGGAAAAACCGCACTGCCATCATGGCGTGCGGTTTTTTCTTTAGGCCTGATGCAAAATCGTCATTTGAAAAAGGAGAGTGCTGTGTCGCGTAGACGCGTCGTAGTCACCGGTATGGGTATGTTGTCGCCACTGGGCACGGATGTGCCGAGCAGTTGGCAGGGCATTCTGGCTGGCCGCAGTGGCATTGGTCTGATCGAACACACCGACCTTTCTGCCTATTCCACCCGCTTTGGCGGCTCGGTAAAGGGCTTCAATGTCGAGGAATACCTGTCGGTCAAGGAAGCGCGCAAGCTCGACCTGTTCATTCAGTACGGTCTGGCGGCCGGCTTTCAAGCCGTACGCAATGCCGGCCTGGAAGTCACCGATGCCAACCGTGAACGCATTGGCGTGGCCATGGGTTCGGGTATCGGCGGTCTGACCAACATCGAAGAAACCAGCCGCACCCTGCACGAGACCGGTCCACGCCGGATTTCTCCGTTCTTTGTGCCTGGCTCGATCATCAATATGATTTCCGGTTTCCTGTCCATCCACCTGGGTGCACAGGGGCCTAACTACGCCATCGCCACAGCGTGTACCACCGGTACGCACTGCATCGGTATGGCGGCCCGCAACATCATGTACGACGAAGCCGACGTGATGATTGCCGGCGGTGCCGAGATGGCTGCGTGCGGTCTGGGCATGGGCGGCTTCGGCGCCTCCCGCGCACTGTCGACCCGCAACGACGAACCGACCCGTGCCAGCCGTCCATGGGACAAGGGCCGTGACGGTTTCGTACTGTCCGACGGCGCCGGCGCTCTGGTGCTCGAAGAGCTCGAGCACGCCAAGGCACGTGGCGCGACCATCTACGCCGAACTGATCGGTTTCGGCACCAGTGGTGACGCGTTCCACATGACTTCGCCGCCTGCTGACGGCGCCGGTGCTGCACGTTGCATCACCAATGCGCTGCGCGACGCGAAGATCAACGTTGATCAAGTGCAATACATCAACGCTCACGGTACTTCGACGCCGGCCGGTGACCTCGCTGAAGCCAACGCGATCAAGTCGGTGTTCGGTGATCACGCCTACAAGCTGGCGGTCAGCTCCACCAAGTCCATGACCGGTCACCTGCTGGGTGCAGCGGGCGCGGTCGAGGCGATCTTCAGCGTGCTGGCGATCAACAGCCAGGTGGCGCCGCCGACCATCAACCTCGATGAGCCGGACGAAGGCTGCGACCTCGACTTTGTGCCGCACACCGCGCGCAACATGGACATCGACGTCGTGCTGTCCAACTCGTTCGGGTTTGGCGGCACCAACGGCACGTTGGCGTTCCGTCGGTTCGCTGGCTGATGGACTGCTGGGTCGACGGTCAACCGGCTGACGCTCTGTCGCTGAAAGATCGCGGCCTGGCTTACGGCGACGGTCTGTTCGAGACCATCGCCGTACGTGGCGGCCAGCCTTTGCTGCTGGAACGTCACCTGACGCGGCTTGCCGAGGGCTGTTCACGCCTGGCCATCGCGGCCGATATCGAGCTGATCCGTAGCGAGCTGCAAGCCTATGCAGCGGCCATGGGGGAGGGGGTGCTCAAGCTCATCCTCACCCGTGGCGACGGCTTGCGCGGTTATGCGCCGGATCCTTCCGCGCAGGGCCGACGCATTCTGCAAGGCAATCCTCCTGCGGCTTATCCTGCCGTCCACGGTGAGCAAGGCGTCCGCCTGTTTCCGTGTACGACGCGTTTGTCCGTCCAGCCTTTGCTGGCAGGCCTCAAGCATCTCAATCGTCTGGAACAGGTTTTCGCCCGCGCCGAATGGCAGGACAGCGAGCACGCCGAAGGCTTGATGCTCGACCAGGCGGGCCGAGTGATCGAAGGCGTGTTCAGCAACCTTTTTCTGGTGCGCGATGGCGTGCTGGTCACGGCAGATCTGAAGCGCTGCGGCGTGGCCGGTGTGATGCGTGCCGAACTATTGTTTCAGGCCGCATCCTCGGGTATCCCCGTGCAAATCACCGATATCAGCCTTGATCAGCTGCAATGGGCTGACGAAGTCTTTGTCTGCAACAGCGTGTATGGCGTCTGGCCGGTACGCGCGTACGCTGCACTGAGCTGGCCGGTTGGGCCGCTCACCCGTAAACTGCAAACCATTGCCCGCACGCTACTGGATGCCTGATTCGTGAGACGTAAACTTTTGCTGCTGCTGGAAACCGGACTGGTTCTGGCGGGGCTGCTGCTGGGCGCCAGCGCCTGGAAGATTCATTCGGCACTGGAACAGCCCCTGAACATCACACAGGAAGAACTGCTGGATGTGCCCAAGGGTTCCACACCGACCCGCACTATTCTCGGACTTGAAACCGATGGCGTGATCAAGGACGCGTTCTGGCTACGCATTTACTGGCGCTTCAATCTGTCCGGCACCCCGATCCACACGGGCGAGTACCGCATGCAGCCGGGCATGACCGTCAAGGGCCTGATCGATCTGTGGAAGCGTGGCGAGGTGGTCCAGTACAGCCTGACTCTCGTCGAGGGCTGGAACTTCCATCAGGTCCGCGCCGCACTGGCGAAAGATGAAAAGATCGAGCAGACCCTGACCGGCCTGAGCGACAGCGATGTGATGAGCAAAATCGGCCACAAGGGCGTGTTTCCCGAAGGTCGATTCTTCCCCGATACCTACCGTTTCGTGCGCGGGGCCTCCGATACCGAGCTGCTGAAAAAGGCGTTCGATCGCCTCGACGAAGTACTGGCCAAAGAGTGGGAAAACCGTTCCACCGATGCGCCGTACACCGAGCCTTACCAGGCGCTGATCATGGCGTCGCTGGTAGAAAAGGAAACCGGGGTTCCCCAGGAACGTGGCCAGATTGCCGGCGTGTTTGTGCGTCGCATGGCACTGGGTATGCAACTGCAGACCGACCCGACGGTAATCTATGGCCTAGGTGATCGCTACAACGGCAAGTTGACCCGTGCGCATCTCAAGGAAGCCACGCCGTACAACACTTATGTGATTCCGGGGCTGCCGCCGACGCCGATTGCGATGGTCGGGCGCGAGGCGATTCACGCTGCGTTGAACCCGGTGGAAGGCACCAGCCTCTACTTTGTTGCCCGGGGCGATGGCAGCCACGTGTTCTCCGATGACCTTGATGCGCACAACAGTGCGGTGCGTGAGTTCCAGCTCAAGCGGCGCGCGGATTACCGCTCGAGCCCGGCGCCGGCATCGACGCCGGAAGCCACTCCGGCAAGCGGCGAAGCCGTTCCTGCCGCATCACCCGACACTGCGCCCGAGTCGTTGCCGCAGGTTCCTGTCCAGGAGCCCGCGCCGACACCGGAAACCGAAGCGGCCGCACCGCAAAACGCGCAATGACTTTGATTAAGGACTGCCTGTGACTGGCTTGTTTATTACCCTGGAAGGCCCGGAAGGCGCCGGCAAAAGCACCAACCGCGAATACCTCGCCGAGCGCCTGCGCGCCGCCGGTATCGAAGTGGTGCTGACCCGCGAACCCGGCGGTACGCCGCTGGCCGAGCGCATTCGCGAAGTGTTGCTGGCCCCGGTCGACGAAGTGATGAACCCTGACACCGAGTTGCTGCTGGTGTTCGCCGCCCGTGCCCAGCATCTGGCTGAAGTCATTCGCCCGGCGCTGGCCCGTGGCGCGGTGGTGCTGTGTGACCGTTTCACCGATTCGACTTACGCCTATCAGGGCGGCGGTCGCGGCTTGTCGCTGGAGCGCATCGCGGCGCTGGAGACTTTCGTTCAGGGCGACCTGCGCCCTGACCTGACGCTGATTTTCGATCTGCCGGTGGAAATCGGCCTGGCCCGTGCCAGCGCTCGGGGTCGACTGGATCGCTTCGAGCTGGAAGGCCGGGCGTTCTTCGAAGCGGTGCGCAGTGCGTTCCTCAAGCGTGCCGAGGCGGATCCGGCGCGTTACGTGCGGGTCGATGCCGGCCAGTCGTTGGCGCAGGTCCAGCAGTCGCTGGACGGCTTGCTCCCGCGCTTGCTGGAGCTGAGCCGTGGCTGAGGCCTATCCGTGGCAGGACAGTCTCTGGCAGCAACTGGCCGGACGCTCTCAGCACGCTCATGCGTATCTGCTGCACGGTCCTGCCGGGATCGGCAAGCGTGCACTGGCCGAGCGGCTGATGGCCAGCCTGCTGTGCCAGCGTCCGACGCCTGAAGCCTGCGGCGAGTGCAAATCCTGCCTGCTGCTCAAGGCCGGCAGCCACCCGGACAATTACATCCTCGAACCGGAAGAAGCGGACAAGGCGATCAAGGTCGACCAGGTGCGCGATCTGGTCAGTTTCGTGGTGCAGACCGCGCAACTGGGCGGTCGCAAGGTGGTGCTGATCGAGCCGGTGGAGTCGATGAACATCAACGCCGCCAACGCCTTGCTCAAAAGCCTTGAAGAGCCGTCCGGCGATACCGTGCTGTTGCTGGTCAGTCACCAGCCGAGCCGCTTGTTGCCGACGATCAAGAGCCGTTGTGTGCAGCAGGCCTGTCCGCTGCCGAGCGAGGCCATGAGCCTGCAATGGCTGGCTCAGGCATTGCCGGAAAGTTCTGAAGAGGAACGTGTCGAACTGCTGACCCTGGCCGCTGGCTCGCCGTTGGCAGCCGTCACGTTGCAGGGGCAGGGCGTGCGCGAACAGCGGGCGCAGGTGGTCGAAGGCGTGAAGAAGCTGCTCAAGCAGCAGCAATCGCCGACGCAACTGGCCGATGAGTGGAAAAACATTCCGATGCTGCGTCTGTTCGACTGGTTCTGCGACTGGTCGAGCCTGATCCTGCGCTACCAACTGACCCAGGATGAAGCGGGCCTCGGCCTGACCGACATGCGCAAGGTCGTGCAGTACCTGGCGCAGAAAAGTGCCCAGGGCAAAGTCCTCGATATCCAGGACTGGATTCTCGCCCAGCGCCAGAAAGTCCTGAGCAAGGCCAACCTCAACGCGGCATTGCTGCTGGAAGCGTTGTTGGTGCAATGGGCGAGTCTGCCTGGCCAAAGATAAGAATGTGTACCTAGACTCTGAACATCAGCAGTGGAGGTCAACATGAATGAACCCGTCAGCCCGGGGCCGCGCAACGGCATCTTGTCCCTGACCATCAAGGACAAGTCCGTCCTGTACGCCGCGTACATGCCGTTCATCAGGAACGGTGGCCTGTTCATCCCGACCAACAAGAGCTACAAGTTGGGCGACGAGGTGTTCATGCTGCTGCACCTGATGGACGAGGCGGAAAAGATTCCAGTGGCCGGCAAGGTCGCCTGGATCACCCCCAAAGGCGCCCAGGGCAATCGCGCTGCCGGCGTCGGTGTGCAATTCAACGATGGCGACAACACCGCGCGCAGTCGCATCGAAACCCATCTGGCCGGAGCCCTGAAGTCCGACCGTCCCACTCATACGATGTAAGTTGCAGTCCTTTTTATGCTCGTAGATTCCCATTGTCACCTTGATCGCCTCGACCTCGCCGCTCACGACGGTTCTCTGGATGCTGCGCTGGATGCAGCCCGCCAACGCGGTGTCGGGCATTTCCTGTGCATCGGCGTCAGTGCCGACAACGCGGCCGATGTCAAAGCGCTGGCCGAGCGTTACGACGATGTCGATTGTTCGGTCGGCGTGCATCCGCTGGATGTACAACCGGGCGCTGCGCCGGCGCTGGACTGGCTGCTGCACGAGCTCAATCACCCTAAAGTGGTGGCGATCGGCGAAACCGGTCTGGACTACCACTACGAGCCGGAAGCCGCCGAGTTGCAGCAGGAATCGTTCCGTCTGCACCTGCAAGCCGCACAGCAGACCGGCAAACCGGTGATCATCCACACCCGTGGCGCCCGTGCCGACACCCTTGAGCTGTTGCGCGAAGCCGCGTTGCCCCAGGCCGGTGTGCTCCATTGCTTCACCGAAGACTGGGACATGGCCAAGGCAGCGCTGGACATGGGGTATTACATATCCCTGTCGGGCATCGTCACCTTCCGCAATGCCGATGCGCTGCGCGACGTGGCAAGCAAGGTGCCGGCGGATCGTCTGCTGGTGGAAACCGATTCTCCGTACCTGGCGCCGATCCCTTATCGCGGCAAGCCGAACCTGCCGCAATACGTGCGGGAAGTGGCAGAGTTTCTGGCGATGCTGCGGGGCGAGAATTACGAGCGCTTTGCCGAGCAGACCACCGAGAACTTCAAGCGACTGTTTCCGCTGGCGCACGTAAAAGCCTGAATCGCAGGCAAAAAAAACCCGGGTTCTGGGGGGTGAATCCGGGTTAAGACCATTAGGAGTAAAACAAAGGCACGCGGTCCCTTGGTACCTTTACCGGCGCGACACTTGGGGGAGATGTCGCCCGACAGTTCAAGTATTGATCAGTCTGGCGTTCAGTCCAGTTGGCCGGTCGGGGTTTTTAAACAAATTTGGAATACGTTCGCTTCGGTTATGTTCTCATTCCCCCCGAAACGTTCGTGAAATGAACAAGAAACACAGATATGGTCGGATGATCCGTGCATTTTTGCGCAAGTTAGGCATAATACGCGGCTTCGAATTTTGACCCCTACAGACCTTTTCTTATGCACAAAGAACCTCGTAAGGTCCGTGAGTTTCGTCGCCGCGAGCAAGAAATTCTCGATACCGCGCTCAAGCTGTTCCTCGAACAAGGTGAAGACAGTGTCACCGTCGAGATGATTGCTGATGCCGTGGGTATCGGCAAAGGCACGATCTACAAGCACTTCAAGTCCAAGGCGGAAATCTATCTGCGCCTGATGCTCGATTACGAGCGCGACTTGAACGAGCTGTTGCATTCGGCCGATGTCGACAAGGACAAGGAAGCCCTGTCCCGTGCCTACTTTGAATTCCGCATGCGCGACCCGCAGCGCTATCGCCTGTTCGATCGCCTGGAAGAGAAGGTGGTCAAGGGCAATCAGGTCCCGGAGATGGTCGAGGAGCTGCACAAGATCCGTGCCTCGAACTTCGAACGCCTGACCCTGCTCATCAAGGGCCGCATCAGCGAAGGCAAGCTCGAAGACGTGCCGCCGTACTTCCACTACTGCGCGTCCTGGGCGCTGGTGCACGGCGCGGTGGCGCTGTATCACTCGCCGTTCTGGAGCAATGTGCTGGAAGATCAGGAAGGTTTCTTCCAGTTCCTGATGGATATCGGCGTGCGCATGGGCAACAAGCGCAAGCGCGACCCTGAAACGCCAAGCAGCTGAATCATTCAGTCGCCTTATGCGCCGTGTTTTTCGCTACATGGCGCAGTACCGCAGGAATATACTCAGGCATAGGGCTTGCTAAAACTTGAATTGTGAGTCAAGTTTTAGCCGCTCGATTTTCCATCGCCGGAGTGCTTCATGATCGTTGACCGTCAAGGCAGGCGTTTTCGCAATTTGCGGATCAGTCTGACTTCAGCCTGCAATTACGCCTGTACCTACTGCGTGCCCAACGGCAAGCGGCTGGTGGCTGCGCAGGATGAACTGTCGGCCGAGGCCATGGCACGCGGCGTTGCCTACCTGATCGAAGCCGCCGGCATCGAACGCCTGCGCATCACCGGCGGCGAGCCGCTGGTCAGCCCCAAGCTCGAATCCTTCATGAGCGCCGTCGGCAAGATGGGGCTGGAAGACATCAGCCTGACCACCAACGGCCAGTTGCTCGCAAAAAAACTGCCGTTGCTGGTGGATGCCGGTATACGCCGGATCAACGTTTCCCTCGATACCCTGGACGCCGGCGCATTCCGCAGCATTGCCCGTGGCGGCGATCTGGCAACGGTGCTCGACGGCATGGATCGAGCCAAAGCGGCGGGCATGAAGATCAAGGTCAACATGGTGCCGTTGCGCGGGCAGAACCTCGACCAGGTGATGCCGTTGCTCGATTACTGCCTTGAGCGTGGCTACGAACTGCGTTTCATCGAGCTGATGCGCATGGGCCACCTGGCCAAGGACTCCAACGCTTTCCTGCAGCAGTTCGTCAGCCTGCAACAACTGCTGGAACTGATCGGCGAGCGTTACGAGTACGCACAAACCGACGCGCCGGTGGACGCCACGGCTGTTCGCTATGCGATTCCCGGTTTGGGCACCTTCGGCGTGATCGCCAACGAAAGCGTGCCGTTCTGCCGAACCTGTTCGCGCCTGCGCCTGTCGTCCACCGGATGGCTGCACGGCTGCCTGTCGTCGAGCAACCGCCACTATGTCGGTGACCTGCTCGACAAGCCGCGCCACGAGGCACTGCCAGCGTTGCAACGGCTGCTGGTCAAGGCGTTGGGCGACAAGCAGGAAGTCGCATTCTCCGGTGGCGCAACCGTCATGAAGATCATCGGCGGCTAAGTCTCTCGCCACAAAAACTCTATTTCAAAGCGGATACCTGCACATTTCCAAGGACTGGCGCAAAAGCTGCATCCTACGGCCATTCGCCGGTTTTCCGTCACCGGCTTCTGGAGGATTAGGATGCGTAGCCTGGTTTTGCTGCTGGCCGTTTTGGCGCTGGGCGGCTGTATGACTGTCAGTGACATGGCCGAAGGGACTCGCTACCAGATGAGCGACGCGGGTCTGCTGGACCACAGCGACAGCCGCCGCGTAAACAATTTCCGCATTCAGCCGGATTCGTTCATCTACATCGCACAAGGCTCGTTCGCGCCACCGGGTGGTTCTTACCCGCGTCCCAACGTGGTGGCCGAAGAGGCCTTCAAAGGCTTCGTCGAATACTTCCCGATGGTCCGCCGCGCCCGTGCGCCGGAAGGCCTCGACCAGGCGATGGGCGAAGCCCGCGATGCCGGTGCTCATTACCTGCTGTACACCCGCTTCGCCAAGGCTGACGACCGCATCGGCAACTCTGATGAGTGGCTGGATCAGGAAGCTGTGGATCGCCTCGGTATCGACGGCGGCGTGATTCAGATCATGTTGATCGAGACCAGCACCCAGTATTTGATTGATACTGCACGGATCAAGAGTCGTGGCGGTTTACTGACGTTCCACGACAACAAGCCCGAAGACCTGATCGGCCCACCGCTGGCGCAATATGCACGCAGCCTGCTGGGCGTCGGGGACCAGTAATTCAAGGAGTACGCCATGAGTGGCCCGCAAAAAGCCAATGACCTGCTGGGGCAAATCCCCAAAACCAAAGGCTTGCCGCCGGTGCACTTGTGGAACCCGGATTTCTGCGGCGACATCGACATGCGCATCGCCCGTGACGGCACCTGGTACTACCTGGGTACGCCGATCGGGCGCAAGCCGATGGTCAAGCTGTTCTCCACCATCATCCGCCGCGACGGCGATGATTATTTCCTGATCACCCCGGTCGAAAAGGTAGGGATCAAGGTCGATGACGCGCCCTTCGTGGCGATTGCCGTCGAGGTGGAAGGCGAGGGTGAGGCGCAAGTGCTGCGCTTTACCACCAACGTCGATGAAACCACCGAGGCCGGCGCGGAACATCCGATCCGGGTCGAGATCGATCCGGTCACTCAAGAACCTGCCCCCTACGTGCATGTACGCACCAACCTCGAAGCGCTGATCCACCGCAACGTGTTCTACCAATTGGTCGAACTGGCGGTCAGCCGAGAAATCAATGGCCAGCGCTGGCTCGTCGTCTGGAGCGGCGGCGAATTCTTCCGCATCGGCCTCGAACCTTAAAAAACCGCAGTCTGCGAAAGCAGGCTGCGGTTTTTTGTCGTTGACTCTCAATCGTATGATGATTAGCGTGGGCAACCACAGCGAACGGCGTCGGGGTGTTCATGTCGAGCAGTTTTCACGCTTCAACGGTTGACTGGCTGGGCGCCTGGATTGCCGCCGGCCAGGTGAAGCCGGGGCAGGCGATCAAGGTCGAGGCCGAGCTGGGCGAACAGCTGGGTGTCAGTCGCACCGTGATCCGCGAAGCCATCAAGACCCTCGTCGCCAAAGGCCTGCTCGAAGTCGGGCCGAAAGTCGGCACCCGGGTGTTGCCGATCAAGCGCTGGAACCTGTTCGATCCGCAAGTCGTCGGCTGGCTGTCACGTAGCGGCTTGCCGGAAAACTTCGTCGATGACCTGCTCGACCTGCGCCGCACCATCGAACCGATGGCGGTGCGCTGGGCCTGCGAGCGGGCCACTGTCGAGCAGGTGCAAGCCATTCAGCAGGCCTACAACGCCCTGGAGCGGGCCGCGCACAGCGGCATCGATTACAACCGCGCCGATCAGTTCTTCCACGAGTGCATTCTCGCGGCCAGCCACAATCAATTCATCGAGCAAATGGTGCCGGCCCTCGGCGCGCTGCTCGCCGTGTCCTTCGAAGTGTCCGCCGCCGACCCCGACGAATTGCGTCGCACGCTGCCCATCCACAAAGACATGGCCGACGCCATCGCCGCCCGGGATGCCGCGCGCGGGGTTTGGGCCTGCATGACCCTGATCGACAATGCCGACCTGGCCATCAAGCGATTTTACCCGCAGGTGATGGCCGACAAGAAAGCCAGCTGAGAAAAACAACAAGACAGGAGGTTGCATGACGTGGACTGCGGTGACAGAGCATCGGGCGCAACTGGGCGAAGGCCCGTTCTGGGATGCGCCGGCCCAGGCGCTGTACTGGGTCGACATCGCCGGCAAGCAGGCGCTGCGGCTGATCGGGCAGAACGTGCAGATCTGGCAGATGCCGGAGCACGTCTCGGCGTTCATTCCCTGCGCCAGCGGCGACGCGCTGGTGACCCTGAGCAGCGGCGTCTACCGACTCGATCTGGATTCCCCCGGACTCGAACCACGGTTGACTCTGTTCTGCGTCGCCGATCCGCAACCGGGCAACCGCGCCAACGAAGCGCGTTGCGATGGCCAGGGCCGTCTGTGGCTCGGCACCATGCAAAACAACATCGGTGAGCAGGGCGAGGATCTGCCGATCACCCGTCGTTCCGGCGGCCTGTTCCGGGTTGATCCGGATAAAAGAGTCACGCCATTGCTGCGGGGCCTGGGCATTCCCAACACGTTGCTCTGGAGCGACGACGGCACCACGCTGCTGTTCGGCGACAGCCTCGACAGCACGTTGTACCGTTATTTCATCCATACCGACGGCAACCTCGACGCCGCCCAGCCCTGGTACAGCGCCGATCAGCACGGTGGCCCGGACGGTTCGGCGATGGATGCCGAAGATTACGTTTGGAACGCCCGCTGGGACGGCAGCTGCCTGCTGCGCCTGACGCCGGAGGGCAAAGTAGACCGCAAGATCGACTTGCCGATCAGCCGCCCCACCAGTTGCGTATTCGGCGGCGCAGACCTGAAAACCCTCTACATCACCAGCGCCAAAAGTCCGCTGAACCACCCGCTGGACGGCGCCGTGCTGTCGTTGCGGGTCGATGTCGCCGGAAAGCTCTGTACACGTTTTGCTGATTAAATCCCAAAATATGGGATGCAAAATTATATATTGAGATTATTTAGCGGTCGGGTTTATAGTCAGCTCCAGCAGTAACACGCACTCACACTTAAAAAGAACAAAACAGGTGAAGTGATGCAGCGAATTTCCATCGCACTCCCCAGCGGAGTCAGCGTCCCGCAACGGCCCGATGCCGTCAGCGGCGCTTGCCTGTTTCGTTCAAGAAGCCTTCCAGACCGGACATCGTCAGATGCCCGGTTTTTTTATGCTTTCGAACAGGAGTCCTGATTCATGGCTGAACCTCTTTCCTTGCCGCCAGTGCCCGCGCCACCCAAAGGCGAGCGTCTGAAAAACAAGGTTGTGTTGCTGACCGGCGCCGCCCAAGGCATCGGTGAAGCAATCGTCGCGACCTTCGCCTCGCAGCAGGCCAAACTGGTGATCAGCGATATCCAGGCTGAAAAAGTCGAGAAAGTCGCTACCCACTGGCGCGAGCAGGGCGCCGATGTACAAGCGATCAAGGCCGACGTGTCGCGCCAGCAGGATCTGCACGCCATGGCCAAACTGGCCATCGAGCTGCACGGACGCATCGACGTTCTGGTCAACTGCGCCGGGGTCAACGTGTTCCGCGATCCGCTGCAAATGACTGAAGAAGACTGGCACCGCTGCTTCGCCATCGACCTCGACGGCGCCTGGTATGGCTGCAAGGCCGTGTTGCCGCAGATGATCGAGCAGGGCATCGGCAGCATCATCAACATTGCCTCGACCCATTCCACGAACATCATTCCCGGCTGCTTCCCTTACCCGGTGGCCAAGCACGGTTTGCTCGGGCTGACCCGCGCGCTGGGCATCGAGTACGCGCCGAAAGGCATTCGCGTCAACGCCATCGCCCCGGGCTACATCGAGACCCAGCTCAACGTCGATTACTGGAACGGTTTCGCCGACCCCCACGCCGAACGCCAGCGCGCCTTCGATCTGCATCCACCGAAACGCATCGGTCAGCCGATTGAAGTGGCGATGACCGCCGTGTTCCTGGCCAGCGATGAAGCGCCGTTCATCAATGCCTCGTGCATCACCATCGATGGTGGTCGCTCGGTGATGTACCACGACTGAAAAAGCGGATTGCAGGCGGCAAGGTCCGTCTGAAATCCAATCATCATACGATATGACTATTGTCGTCATGATTTGCGGGAAACGCTTCGACCGCTTCAACGCTTTTCAAATAACGCTCAAGAAAAATAACAAGGAGTCTGCTTATGAAACGTCGTTTCGGGATTCGTACCCTGTGCAGTACCGCGCTGGCGGTCACTGCGTTCAGCCTGAGCGGTTCGCTGCTGGCCGCCGATCCGGTGAAGATCGGCTTTCTGGTCAAGCAGGCTGAAGAGCCGTGGTTCCAGACCGAATGGGCCTTCGCCGAGAAAGCTGCCAAGGACAAAGGCTTCGAGCTGATCAAGATCGCCGTGCCGGATGGCGAGAAAACCCTCTCGGCCATCGACAGCCTGGCGGCCAACGGTGCCAAGGGTTTTGTGATTTGCCCGCCTGACGTGTCCCTCGGCCCGGCAATCATGGCCAAGGCCAAACTCAATGACCTGAAAGTGATTGCCGTTGATGACCGTTTCGTCGATGCCAATGGCAAGTTCATGGAAGAGGTGCCGTACCTCGGCATGGCCGCGTTCGAAGTCGGCCAGAAGCAGGGCGCCGCCATGGCCGCCGAGGCAAAAAAGCGTAACTGGGACTGGAAAGACACCTACGCGGTGGTCAACACCTACAACGAACTCGATACCGGCAAGAAGCGCACCGACGGTTCGATGAAAGCGCTCGAAGACGCCGGCCTGCCGAAAGAGCACATCCTGACGGCCGCCCTGAAAACCCTCGACGTACCGGGCAGCATGGACGCCACCAACTCGGCGCTGGTCAAGCTGCCGGGCGCGGCGAAGAACCTGATCATCGGCGGCATGAACGACAACACCGTGCTGGGTGGAGTGCGCGCCACTGAAGCCGCCGGGTTTGCCGCGGCCAACGTGATCGGCATCGGCATCAACGGCACCGATGCGATCGGCGAGCTGAAAAAACCCAACAGCGGGTTCTACGGTTCGATGCTGCCGAGCCCGCACATCGAGGGCTATAAGACTGCCGAGATGATGTACGAGTGGGTCACCACCGGCAAAGAACCGCCGAAGTACACCGCGATGGACGACGTTACCCTGATCACCCGCGACAACTTCAAGCAGGAGCTGGAAAAGATCGGCCTGTGGAACTGACGGCAGCGTCGGCCCGGGCAGCCGGGCCGCTTGAACGGTGTGATGAGGTGGCTTAAATGCACGCGCAAGTACAGACACAACAACACGGTGCCGGCAGCCTGCGTTTCAAAGGGATCGGCAAGACCTTTCCCGGCGTGAAGGCGCTGGACGGCATCAGTTTCGTCGCCCACCCCGGGCAGGTGCACGCTCTGATGGGCGAGAACGGCGCCGGCAAGTCAACGCTGCTGAAAATCCTCGGCGGCGCCTACATTCCGAGCAGTGGCGAGTTGCAGATCGGCGAGCGGACGATGGCGTTCAAGTCCACCGCCGACAGCATCGGCAGCGGGGTGGCGGTGATTCACCAGGAGCTGCATCTGGTGCCGGAAATGACCGTGGCCGAGAACCTGTTTCTCGGACATCTGCCGGCGAGTTTCGGCCTGATCAATCGCGGCGCGCTGCGCCAGCAAGCGCTGGCCTGCCTCAAGGGTCTGGCCGATGAAATCGACCCGCAGACCAAAGTCGGGCGCCTGTCCCTCGGCCAGCGGCAACTGGTGGAAATCGCCAAGGCGTTGTCCCGTGGCGCCCATGTGATCGCGTTCGACGAACCGACCAGCAGCCTCTCGGCGCGGGAAATCGATCGCTTGATGGCGATCATCGGCCGGCTGCGCGACGAGGGCAAAGTGGTGCTCTACGTTTCCCACCGTATGGAAGAGGTGTTCCGCATCTGCGACGCGGTGACGGTGTTCAAGGACGGTCGCTACGTGCGCACCTTCGATGACATGAGCCAGTTGACCCACGATCAACTGGTGACCTGCATGGTCGGGCGCGACATTCAGGACATCTACGACTATCGCGGTCGCCCGCGCGGTGCCGTGGCGTTGAGAGTCGATGGATTGCTCGGACCGGGGCTGCGTGAGCCGATCAGTTTTGACGCGCACAAAGGCGAGATTCTGGGGTTGTTCGGGCTGGTCGGGGCCGGGCGAACCGAGCTGTTCCGGTTGCTCAGCGGCCTGGAGCGCAACACCGCCGGACGCCTGGAATTGCGCGGCCATGAACTGAAGCTGCGTTCGCCCCGGGATGCGATTGCCGCCGGGATTCTGCTGTGCCCGGAGGACCGCAAGAAGGAAGGCATCATCCCGCTTGCCAGCGTCGCCGAGAACATCAACATCAGTGCACGCGGCGCCAATTCCGGGCTCGGTTGCCTGCTGCGCGGGATGTGGGAAAAGGGCAACGCCGACAAACAGATCAAGGCCCTGAAGGTGAAAACCCCACACGCCGGACAACAGATCAAGTTCCTGTCCGGCGGCAACCAGCAGAAGGCGATTCTCGGCCGCTGGCTGTCGATGCCGATGAAGGTGCTGCTGCTCGACGAGCCGACCCGAGGCATCGACATCGGCGCCAAGGCCGAGATCTACCAGATCATCCATAACCTCGCCGCCGACGGCATTTCGGTGATCGTGGTGTCCAGCGATCTGATGGAAGTGATGGGCATTTCCGACCGCATTCTGGTGCTGTGCGAGGGCGCCCTGCGTGGCGAAGTCAGCCGCGACCAGGCCAACGAATCCAACCTGCTGCAACTGGCTTTGCCGCGCCATCGCGCCAGCGGCGCGGCGAACTGAGAGGTGACTATGATGACAACCCAAAACGAAACCCTGCCGACCGCGCGCAAACCGCTGGATATGCGGCGCTTCCTCGATGACTGGGTCATGTTGCTGGCGGCGGTCGGGATCTTTCTCGCCTGTACCCTGCTGATCGACAACTTCCTCTCGCCGCTGAACATGCGCGGCCTGGGCCTGGCGATTTCCACCACCGGGATCGCGGCGTGCACCATGTTGTATTGCCTGGCGTCGGGGCATTTCGACTTGTCGGTGGGTTCGGTGATTGCCTGCGCCGGGGTGGTCGCGGCGGTGGTGATGCGCGACACCAACAGCGTGTTTCTCGGTGTCAGCGCGGCGCTGGTGATGGGGCTGATCGTCGGGCTGATCAACGGCATCGTGATCGCTAAATTGCGGGTCAATGCGCTGATCACGACGCTGGCGACCATGCAGATCGTCCGTGGCCTGGCCTACATTTTTGCCAATGGCAAAGCGGTGGGCGTATCCCAGGAATCGTTCTTCGTCTTCGGCAACGGCCAGTTGTTCGGCGTGCCGGTGCCGATCCTGATCACCATTGTCTGCTTCCTGTTTTTCGGTTGGTTGCTGAATTACACGACCTACGGGCGCAACACCATGGCCATCGGCGGCAACCAGGAGGCGGCGTTGCTCGCGGGGGTGAATGTCGACCGCACGAAGATCATTATCTTCGCCGTGCATGGGGTGATCGGTGCGCTGGCCGGGGTGATTCTGGCATCGCGGATGACTTCCGGGCAGCCGATGATCGGGCAGGGGTTTGAGCTGACGGTGATTTCGGCCTGCGTGTTGGGCGGGGTTTCGTTGAGCGGCGGCATCGGGATGATTCGGCATGTGATTGCCGGGGTTCTGATTCTGGCGATTATCGAGAATGCGATGAATCTGAAGAATATCGACACGTTTTATCAGTATGTGATTCGGGGTTCGATTCTGCTGCTGGCAGTGGTGATCGACCGTCTGAAACAGCGCTGAGATCAATATTCTGCTGACCCTCTCCTTTGGGAGAGGGTGCCTCCAATACCGCGCCTTTTGTCACCTTTCCCAAAAATTACCTTGCTCGTCCCAACCCGTTTCGGGTATCACTTTGTACATGATTAGACAGGTACGATTTGACAAGAAACAACGGGTGGTCGACGAGCTCGTCCGACGCATCGAAAGCGGCCTCATGGAGGACGGCTTTCTGTTGCCCGGCGAGCATCAGTTGGCTCAGGAATTCAACGTCAGCCGTGGCACGTTGCGCGAAGCGCTGGCCGAACTGAAACGGCGCAATTACATCGCCACGCAAAGCGGGGTCGGTTCCATCGTCACTTTCGACGGTGTGGTGCTCGATCAGCGTAGCGGCTGGGCCCAGGCCCTGGCCGACAGCGGGGCGCTGATCAATACCGAAGTGTTGCGCCTGGAAGCCGTGACCCGGCCCGATCTGCTGCCGCGCTTCGGCACCGACCAATTCATCACCCTCGATCGTCGCCGCCGCTCCAACGACGGCACGCTGGTGTCCCTCGAACGCTCATTGATGCCCGCCACCGGAGGCCTGGAAAGCCTGCCGCGCGTGGGTCTGATCGACAATTCGCTGACCGTCACTCTGGCGGCCTACGGCTACATCGGCGAGCGTGGCGATCAATGGATCGGCGCCGAACCGCTCAACGCGGTGGACGCCGAACTCCTCGGCCGACCTGAAGGCACGGTGTTCCTGAAAGCGCTGCGCACCACTTACGACCGGCAAAACCGCTTCATGGAGCTGGTCGAAAGCCTGCTCGACCCGGTGCATTTCCGTCTGCACCTGCAATTTGGAGAATCGAAATGACCGCCCTCGACCGTGCCCTGGGCGCGTTTTATGGCCTGGCCCTCGGCGATGCGCTGGGCATGCCGACGCAATCCCTGAACCGCGAAACCATCAAGCAGCGCTTCGGCCAGATCACCGATCTGCAAGACGCCGGCCCCTTGCAACCGATTGCCGCGAACATGCCCAAAGGCTCGATCACCGATGACACCGAACAGGCGATTCTGGTCGGCGAGTTGCTGGTCGAAGGCAAGGGCCGGATCGAGCCGGCGGTACTCGCGCAACGGCTGATCGAATGGGAAGCCGAGATGCAGGCCAAGGGCTCGCAGGACTTGCTCGGCCCATCCACCAAACGTGCGATCGAAATGATTCTTGCCGGCCATTCGCCGGAAGAAGCCGGGCGCTACGGCACCACCAATGGCGCGGCGATGCGCATTACTCCGGTCGGAATTGCGGCGGATGTCGCCGATCCCGAGCGCTTCATCGCGGCGGTGGTGCAGGCCTGTCAGGTCACTCACAACACCACGCTGGGGATTTCCAGCGCGGCGGCGGTGGCGGCGGTGGTTTCGGCCGGCATCAACGGCCTGGATCTGGGCGAGGCGCTGAACCTCGGCCAGCAGATCGCCCAGCAAGCGGAAGCGCACGGGCACTGGGTGGCCGGTGGGCGTATCGCCTCGCGGATCAGTTGGGCGCGCAGCATCAGTGTCGAGAGCGACCCGGTGTTGCTCGCGGATCTGCTGTACGACGTCATCGGCACCTCGGTGGCATCACAGGAATCGGTGGTGGTGTCGTTCGCCCTCGCGCAGCAAGTCGCGGTCGGTGAAATGACGCCGTTCGATGCGCTGTGCATGGCCGCCAGTCTGGGTGGTGACACCGACACCATCGCGGCGATTCTCGGTGCCATGCTCGGGGCCTGCCTGGGTCTGCAGAGCTGGCCGGCGGCGATGATTGAAACCGTCAAAACCGTCAATGATCTGGAGCTGGAGCCATTGGTGCAAGGGCTGTTGGCCCTGCGCTGAACGGGCTGACGCCTTCGTCGGATCGCCGCCCGGAGCAAGCTCGCTCCCACAGAAACAACGCCGTACTTGTGGGAGCGAGCTTGCTCGCGAAAGGCGCACCACAAACTTCGAATAATCACCCGCAATGGATCGCGCAGACAGGCCCAGGAAGGGCGGGATGTCTTGTCGTTCTGCGTCATTGCCACAACCACAATAAAGGCAAACAGGAGCATTTCTCATGAGTTCATCGAACGCCGGGCAAAGCGCCGGGCAACTGGAAACCCGGGGCATCGAACCGGTGCCGGAAGGCGAGTGCAACGGCCATCCGCTGCAACTGTTCTGGGTCTGGTTTGCGGCCAACATTTCCATTCTCGGCCTGCCGCTGGGCGCTACGCTGGTTGCGTTTCGCGGCCTGGCAATCTGGCAGGCGATCATCGTCGCGATCCTCGGTGCTGCCGGCTCGTTCGCGGTGGTGGGGATCATCTCGATTGCCGGCCGTCGCGGTCGCGCACCGAGCCTGACCTTGTCGCGGGCGATCTTCGGTGTGCGCGGCAATATCGGCCCGACGCTGGTGTCGCTGATGTCACGCCTGGGCTGGGAAACCGTCAACACCACCACTGCAGCGTTCGTGCTGCTGTCGCTGTGCTCGATCCTGTTCGGCTCGCCGGTGGAAGCCAAAAGCGCGCCGGTGCTGACCCTGATTTTCATCGCGATTTTCGTGCTGCTGACCTTGTCGGTGTCCGGCCTCGGCCACGCCACGTTGCTGGTGATCCAGAAGTGGGCGACCTACGTGTTCGGCGCGCTGAACATTCTGGTGGGTGGCTTCCTTTGCGCAACCATCGACTGGAGCGCGGTGTTCAACGCCACGCCGGCGCCGATGAGCGCGATGATCATCGGTATCGGCACCATGGCGGCCGGCACCGGGATCGGCTGGGCCAATGCCGGCGCCGACATGTCGCGCTATCAGCATCGCAGCGTAAAAGCCGTGCGCCTGGTCGCTTCTGCTGCGTTCGGCGCAGGGATTCCGCTGGTGTTGCTGATCACCCTCGGCGGCCTGCTGTCGGTGGGCAACAACGATCTGGCGTCGGCGACTGATCCGATCGTGGCGATCCGCGACATGCTGCCGACCTGGATGGCCGTGCCGTACCTGATCACCGCGTTCGGCGGTCTGTTGCTGTCGAACAACCTGTCGGTGTACTCCGCCGGTCTGACTACGCTGACCCTCGGCCTGAAGGTCAAGCGCGTGTACGCGGTGGTGGTCGACATCGTCGCGATCTTCGCCGGTTCGATCTACTTCATGCTGATCGCCGACAGTTTCTATGGCCCATTCATCACCTTCATCTCCCTGCTGGCAGTACCGATCACTGCGTGGGTCGGGATCTTCGTGGTCGACCTGATTCACCGTCACTACTACAGCCCGAAAGACCTGCTCGATGTCAGCCCGAGCAGCGCCTACTGGTACAGCGGCGGCATCGAGTGGCGCGCATTCGGCGCGTGGGCGATTGCCATCGTGCTGGGCTTCAGCTTCACCACCATCGGCACCACCGCCGAGAACGTCTGGTTCAAGGGCTTTCTGTCCGATTCCTGGCTGGGCCACAACGGCCTTGGCTGGATCGTGACCTTCGTGGTGGCCGGCGGCATTTACTTCGTACTCGGCGGGGCGAAAGACCGCCGCGCCGCACAAACCGAGAATGCTCATGCCTAAGATGTTGCACACCGGCCAGGTCATCATCGACCTGGTCATGGCCGTGGATGCACTGCCGCAGATCGGCGGTGACGTGCTGGCGCAGTCCGCCAGTTTCGAAGCCGGCGGCGGTTTCAATGTGATGGCTGCCGCCGCGCGTAACGGTTTGCCGGTGGTCTATCTGGGTCGCCACGGCAACGGTCGTTTCGGTGATCTGGCACGGCAGGCGATGAATGCCGAAGGCATCCGCATTGGCATCGAACAGCCTGCGGAACGCGACTCCGGTATCTGCGTGGCGCTGACCGATGCGTCGGCCGAGCGCAGCTTCATTTCCTACATTGGCGCCGAAGGCGAAGTCACGGCTGCGGAACTGGACAGCGTTGCCGCGGAGGCCGGGGACTATGTCTACGTCAGCGGCTACAGCCTGTTGCACAGCGGCAAGGCCCAAGCGTTGCTGGATTGGACGCTGGCGTTGCCAAAGACGATCAACGTGGTGTTCGATCCGGGCCCGCTGGTGGAATCACCGGACTCACCGATGATGCAGGCGCTGCTGCCGCGCATCGACGTGTGGACCAGCAACAGTGTCGAGGCGCTGCGTTTCACCGGCGCAGCGGACATCGAAACGGCGCTGGACCGCTTGGCCGTGCACCTGCCGCAGGAGGTGCTGATGGTAGTGCGCGACGGCCCGCAAGGCTGCTGGATTCATCAGCACGGCGAGCGCCAGCATGTGCCGGGTTTCAAGGTGCAGGCCGTGGACAGCAACGGCGCCGGCGATGCCCATGCCGGTGTGTTTGTCGCCGGGCTGGCGCAAGGTCTGGCGGCTGCTGAAGCCGCGAGGCGCGCCAACGCCGCCGCTGCGTTGGCCGTCACTCGCTGGGGGCCGGCAACCGCACCGGGCTCTGACGAGGTCGATGCGCTGATCCGCGAATCTTCCGCCTACTGACCGGTTCCTTCGGAACCCGAGCCTCCGGTGGTGGTTTTCGAACCGATGCCGGAGCCGGAGTTGTCGGGGGTAGTGGGGGAATCCGGTGTGTTCATTCCACCCTGACGGCCGGGGTCATTGCCCTGGGTGCGCGGATCGGTTCCGGTGGCTGGCGGCTGATTGATCAGCGGAGCGCCGGAACCGTCGGTATTCATCCCGGGAGCGCTGTTGATCGCAGGCGCGCGCGGCGGTGTGACCGGGTCAGTTGGGCCGGTGCCGGCAGCGGTCGCCGCGAAAGCCATGGGGCAGAGCAGGGTGGTGAAAACGAGAGCAGTCAACCTTGACGAGATCATGGTGTGTCTCCAGTGATTGGAATCCTTACCTGATCTTGGTCTGCCCTCGTGCGGCATAGGTGCCGATTGAATGACGAACGGTTCAGTTCGTCAGTGCACTTTCTACCTTCATCCTCCGCCACAGCAGGCGGCCGAGGGTGATCGACCAGTTCAACGCCGCCACCGCCAGAACGGTCAGCAACAGCGTCGCCATGCCGTGATCGACGATGATTTTCCCGGCCAGCAACGGGAAGCCGAAGACACCGATGAAATAAGAAAGACTGAACAGCAACAATGCCTGCGACGTGCTGCCGGCCGGAGCCTCGTTGGCGGCGAGTCCATTGATTACCGAGTAGGTGAGACCGTAACCGACACCGAGCATCACTGCTGCCAGCAGATAGCTGAAACCGCTTTGCACGCCAAACGCGAACATTACGATTGAGCCCAGCATCAACCCCGAAAGCAGACACGACGCCCGCAGCGGATCACGCTTGACCACATAGCCTGCGATCAACATCCGGCTGCTGATGGCGGCGCTCATGAAGCCCAGGAAGAACAGCGAATAATCCAGCGAACGGGCGGCGGCATAGCTGGTCTGGAAACTCGACAGACCACCGAACACGCAGCCGCCGAGGCCGACCATGATGATCGGAAACACGGCTCGGGAACTGAGCACCTGAGCCGTCGCCTGCCAGCTGATTTTTGCCGCTGACGCGGCTTGTGTACTTTTCAGGCGGGCACCGAGACGCCAGAACAGCAGCACGCCGACCAGACTCGCCAACGCCGCCAGATAGAACGCCGACGTCACCGGCAAACCCAGCGCACTGGCGGCGCGCCCGAGCAGCGGGCCGCTGCCGATCCCGGTCATCATGCTGCCGGACAGCAGCGCAAAGTATTTAGCTCGCTGCGCCGGGCTCACCAGACTGGCGACGATGATCGGCCCTAGCGTGTAGAACACGCCCCAGCCCAAGCCAAGCAGCAACCCGAAAAACAGCAGCAGATGGCCGAAGCCCGGCGTCATCGCAAACCCCAGGCTCGCCGCCACCAGCAACAGCCCGAACAGCGCAATCGAACGCGCCGCGCCCAGCCAGTCGGACAGGTGCCCGGACACCAGCACCGCAACGAAGGTGCTGAGCATCGCCGCACTGATTACGCTGCCGGCATCGTGCTCGTTGCCGCCGCGAGAGCCGATCAGCAGCGAGAGCAGAAACGTCGCGCCATAGGACAGCGACAACAGATAACTGGCGAGGCAGAACAGGCCGAACAGTTTGCCCGGGACCTGGGGTGTTGCTTGAGGCATGACGCGGTTCCTTGACCGGAAAAATTGAGCGTCATCTATCTAACACGTCGGGCCCGTGGTTTAGGTCTGAGCTTGGCGATCTCAGGATCGTGATTGACCGGAGTAATGCTTTCAGGCGACGCCGATCTCTTCCTTGAATTGCTCCATGAAACCTTTCAGGCGTTGATGACGGATGCGCGCCAGACGTTGTCCGGCAGCGGTCTGGAAACCGTCGGCAAGGTGCAGCAGTTTGGTCTGGAAATGATCGAGGCAGAATCGCTTGTCGTCGTAGTCCCTTTCCCGGGCCTCGGGATCGTGCGGGTCGTACAGCGCGCTGCCCATGCGTCCGGCCGTGTAGAAGGTGCGGGCGACACCGAGCATGCCGAGGGAGTCGAGACGGTCGGCGTCCTGCATCAGCCGCGCTTCGAGGGTTGTCGGTGTGATGTTGGCGGAAAAACTGTGGGCTTCGATGGCGTGGGTGACGGCGCTGATTCTGGCTTCGGGCCAGTTCAGGTTTGCCAGCACCGTTGATGCTTTTTCCGCTGCCAGGCGCGATGCCTGTGAACGCAGTGGCGAGTTCTTTTCCACGGCCACGCAATCATGCAACAGCACAGCCGCCAGCAGCACCTCAAGGTCGCCACCTTCCTCGGCCTGCAAGGTTCGCGCGTTGTGCCAGACCCGCTGCAAGTGAGACAGGTCGTGAGCGCCATCCTCTGACGGTTCCAGTGCGTGGGGCAGAATTTCGGCGGCGAGTGAGGCCAGTGGTTCGAATGCGTTCATGAATATCCTTCAGAGTGACCGGCCGCACTAGCCTAATCCGTGGATTGCCATGTGACGAGCGCCGCGCGCCGCCTTAGTATGGCGTTTTCCTTTTTCCGACAAGGCCCGTCCATGACGATCGAAATCCGCCCGGCGACCCCCAGCGATGCACCGCAAATCCTCGCGTTCATCACTGAACTTGCAGACTTCGAAAAGGCCCGTCACGAAGTCATCGCCAGCGTCGCCGACATCGAGCGCAGCCTGTTCAGCGAAGGCGCCACCGCCCACGGCCTGATCTGTCTGCGCGACGGCTTGCCGATCGGTTTCGCGGTGTTCTTCTTCAGCTATTCGACCTGGCTGGGCAGCAACTGCCTGTACCTTGAAGACCTCTACATCACCCCCGAACAGCGGGGCGGCGGCGCCGGCAAAACCCTGCTGCGCCACCTCGCGAAAATCGCCTGCGCCAACGACTGTGGCCGCTTCGAATGGAGCGTGCTGGACTGGAACACCCCGGCCATCGAGTTCTACAAATCCCTTGGTGCTCAGCCGCAGGAGGAGTGGGTGAGGTATCGCATGGATGGCAAGGTATTGCGGGAGTTTGCCGAGGGCAACTGAGCCGCGCCAGGAATACCGCAGCCCGAGACGGTTCCTGCAGGGAAGGTGAATTTCTCTGAAGGCGCTGTTACGGCCTGCGGTATTTTTTTGCCTTTGTCCCAAATTATGGGATTGTTATTTATATATTGAGATTTTGTTGTGCCCGGGTTTATAGTCCAGCTCACTCACTGCCAATAACAAAACAGGTGAAGCGATGCTGGCGCAATTGATCGCGCTCGATTGGGGGACGACCTCCCTACGTGCTTACAAACTCGGGGCGGGCGGGCAGGTGCTGGCGCAGCGGTCGCTGTCGTTCGGGATCATGCAGTTGCCGAAGACGCCGCGGGTCATCAACGGTCGTGAATGCTCCGACGGTTTTGAACTGGCGTTCGACGAGGCCTGCGGTGACTGGCTCGATGCGCAGCCCGACTTGCCGGTCATTGCCTGCGGCATGGTCGGTAGCGCCCAGGGCTGGTGCGAAGCGTCCTACCGCGATACGCCGGCCAACGTCGCCGATCTCGGAAAATCCCTGCAAACCGTTCGCAGTCTTCGCGGTGTCGATGTGCATATCGTGCCGGGTGTGATTCAGCGCTCAAAGCTGCCGAACGTGATGCGCGGCGAGGAAACCCAGGTCCTCGGCGTCCTGCAGAATCTGCCGGACGAGGCGGGCAATGATCTGTTGATCGGCCTGCCGGGCAGTCATTCGAAATGGGTGGAAGTGGCCGGCGGCTGCATCACCCGTTTCGACACATTCATGACCGGCGAAGTGTTCGCCGTGCTCAGCGAACACAGCATTCTCGGCCGTACCCAACAGCACAGCACGACGTTCGACGCCGAGGCATTTGATCGCGGCGTGCAGGTGGCGTTGTCGGCGGAAGGCGAGATTGGCGTGCTGTCGACGCTGTTCAGCGCCCGCAGCCTGGGCCTGACCGGTGAACTCAGCGCCGCCGCACAACCGGACTATCTGTCCGGGCTGCTGATCGGTCACGAACTGACAGCGCTGGCCACCGTGCAACGGCGCCGTCGCATCGGCGCACATCTTCCTTCGATCATCCTCATCGGCAACGCGCAGTTGTGCGCCCGTTACAGCCGTGCCCTCGACGCCTGCGGTTTTGCCCGGGTGACCCTGGCCGAGCAGGCCACCGAGCGCGGGCTATGGCAATTGGCGCTTGCCGCCGGACTGATCGATTCCTCATCCCGTTAACCCTGACTGGAGGCCTGACATGCTCAAGCAAGCACTGGCGCAAAACGGTCTGATCGCGATCCTGCGCGGCCTGCATCCGCAGGAAGCCGCGGCTGTCGGAGAAGTCCTGTATGCGGCCGGATTTCGCGTCATCGAAGTACCGCTCAATTCCCCTGCACCGTACGAAAGCATTCGCATCCTGCGTAAGACCCTGCCCGCCGATTGCCTGATCGGTGCCGGCACGGTGCTGACGCCGGAACAGGTGGAGTTGGTGAAGGAGGCCGGCGGCCAGGTGATCGTCATGCCCCACAGCGATGCCAAGGTGTTGCGGGCGGCGAAAGCGGCGGGGCTGTATCTGTCGCCGGGCGTTGCCACGCCGACTGAAGCCTTCGCTGCGCTGGAGGAGGGGGCGGACATTCTCAAGCTGTTCCCGGCCGAACAAATGGGGCCGGCAGTGGTGAAAGCCTGGCTGGCGGTGCTGCCCGTCGGGACGATTCTGGCGCCGGTCGGCGGCATTACCCCGGACAACATGCAGGCGTTCATCGACGCCGGCGTCAAAGGTTTCGGCCTCGGTTCGGGGCTGTTCAAACCGGGCATGACGACTGAACAAGTGGCGGCCAATGCCAAGGCCTACGTGGCGGCCTGGAAAGCCCTTCGCTAAGACTTTTCCGGCGCTGCGTGCGCTGCATCTAACAAGAGAGACAAGCAGATGAAAATCACCAAACTGACCACCTTCATCGTTCCGCCGCGCTGGTGCCTCCTCAAGATCGAAACCGACGAGGGCGTGACCGGTTGGGGCGAGCCCGTGGTCGAGGGCCGTGCCCACACCGTCGCCGCTGCGGTCGAGGAATTGTCCGACTACCTGATTGGCAAAGACCCACGCAATATCGAAGACATCTGGACCGTGTTGTATCGCGGCGGCTTCTACCGGGGCGGCGCGATCCACATGAGCGCACTGGCCGGCATCGACCAGGCGCTGTGGGACATCAAGGGCAAGGCGCTGGGTGTGTCGGTCAGTGATCTGCTCGGTGGTCAGGTGCGGGACAAGATCCGTGTGTATTCGTGGATCGGCGGCGACCGGCCGGCCGATACCGCGCGGGCCGCGAAAGAGGCGGTTGGCCGTGGTTTCACTGCCGTGAAAATGAATGGCACCGAGGAACTGCAATTCCTCGATACCTTCGAGAAAGTCGACCTGGCGCTGGCCAACGTCGCCGCCGTGCGTGACGCAGTCGGACCTAACGTCGGCATTGGTGTTGACTTCCATGGCCGGGTGCACAAGCCGATGGCCAAGGTGCTGATGAAGGAACTCGACCCCTACAAACTGATGTTCATCGAAGAGCCGGTGCTCAGCGAAAACTACGAAGCGCTGAAAGAGCTGGCACCGCTGACCAGCACCCCGATTGCCCTCGGCGAGCGACTGTTTTCGCGGTGGGACTTTAAACGGGTGTTGAGCGAAGGTTACGTCGACATCATCCAGCCGGATGCCTCCCACGCCGGTGGCATCACCGAAACCCGCAAGATCGCCAACATGGCGGAAGCCTACGACGTGGCGCTGGCGCTGCACTGCCCGCTGGGGCCGATCGCGTTGGCAGCCTGTCTGCAACTGGACGCCGCTTGTTACAACGCGTTTATCCAGGAGCAGAGCCTGGGTATCCATTACAACGAGAGCAATGACCTGCTCGATTACGTGAAGGATCCACGGGTGTTCGATTACGACAAAGGCTTCGTGAAGATCCCGAACGGCCCGGGCCTGGGGATCGAGATCAACGAGGAATACGTCATCGAACGCGCGGCGGTCGGCCATCGCTGGCGCAACCCGATCTGGCGCCATGCCGATGGCAGTTTTGCCGAGTGGTGAGTCTTTTCTGACCCAACACCAAACACTGTGGGAGCGAGCTTGCTCGCGATGAGGTCGGCACATTCGAAACCGATGCCGTCTGATAGATCGCTTCGCGAGCAGGCTCGCTCCCACAGGTTGATCTCCAGGGAGCGGAGATCTGCATACCTTTCGACCTCAATAAACATAAGAAGAGGTTCTCCCCATGCAACCGCAAACCCTCACCGGGCAAGCGACGTTAGTCACGCCCAGCCGCAAGCGATTTTTCATCATGGTGCTGCTGTTCATCACCGTGGTCATCAACTACCTCGACCGCAGCAACCTGTCGATTGCCGCCCCGGCACTCACCACCGAACTGGGCATCGATCCGGTGCATGTCGGGTTGATCTTTTCCGCGTTCGGCTGGACCTACGCCGCCATGCAGATCCCCGGCGGCTGGCTGGTGGACCGAGTGCCACCGCGCATCCTTTATAGCGTCGCATTGCTGTTGTGGTCGCTGGCCACGGTGATGCTCGGATTCGCCGCCAGTTTCATCGCCCTGTTCGTGCTGCGCATGGCGGTCGGTGCGCTGGAAGCGCCGGCGTATCCGATCAACAGCCGCGTGGTGACAACCTGGTTCCCCGAGCGTGAACGGGCCACGGCCATCGGTTTCTACACCTCCGGGCAGTTTGTCGGGCTGGCGTTCCTGACCCCGGTGCTGGCGTGGCTGCAACATGAATTTGGCTGGCACATGGTGTTTGTCGTGACCGGTACGGTGGGCATTGTCTGGGCGGCGATCTGGTACGCGGTGTATCGCGAGCCACGGGATTTCAAAGGCGCCAATGAAGGCGAAATCGACTTGATCCGCGAGGGCGGCGGGTTGGTGGACATCGCCGCTGAAACCGCCAAGGTGAAGGCGAAATTCAGCTGGACCGATCTCGGCATCGTCCTCAGCAAACGCAAGTTGTGGGGGATCTACCTCGGCCAGTTCTGCCTGAACTCGACGCTGTGGTTTTTCCTGACGTGGTTCCCGACCTATCTGGTGAAGTATCGCGGCATGGACTTCATCAAGTCCGGCCTGCTGGCGTCGCTGCCGTTTCTCGCCGCGTTCATCGGCGTGCTGTGTTCCGGGTTCTTTTCCGACTTCCTGATTCGCCGTGGCTGCACCGTCGGGTTTGCGCGCAAGTTACCAATCATTGGCGGGTTGCTGATTTCCACCGCGATCATCGGCGCCAATTTCGTTGAATCGACGCCGCTGGTGATTGCCTTCCTGGCCCTGGCGTTTTTCGGCAACGGGCTGGCGTCGATCACCTGGTCGCTGGTTTCGACACTGGCACCGGCGCGGTTGCTTGGACTGACGGGCGGGGTGTTCAACTTCATCGGCAACCTGTCGGCGATTGCCACGCCGATTGTCATCGGCTTCCTGGCCAGCGGCGATTCGTTCGCTCCGGCGATCACCTACATCGCGGTTCTGGCCTTGATCGGTGCTTTGTCCTACGTGCTGCTGGTGGGCAAGGTCGAGCGCATCGAGTTGTAGTCGTCCCTGTCGGGCGACCATAATGCCGCCCGTTCCCTCGCTCAACGCTAAAGGCTGGATATGCAGGAAGACGCCCCGAAAAACGCCAAGGACGCCGCGCCGACCGGCACTCAGACTCTGCTTCGCGGGTTGGGTGTGGTGCAGGCCGTCGCCAGTGGCGCCCGCGATCTCAAAGAGATTGCCCGCCTGATCGGCACCACGCGCAGCACCACCCATCGTCTGGCCAGTTGTCTGGTGGACGAGCGTTACCTGCGCGTCGTGCCGCAAGTCGGTTATCTGCTGGGGCCGAAGCTGATCGAACTGGGTTTCCAGGCGCGCGAAGAATTGCCGCTGGTGACCCTGGCCGGGCCTTATCTGGACGAGTTGTCGGCATTGACCGGCGACACCGTTCACCTGGGAATTCGTGAAGGCGACGAGGTGCTGTACCTGTTGAAGAATCCGGGGCGCAACGGCCCGGAAATGCGCTCGCGGGTCGGCCATCGCATGCCGCTGGCGCGCACCGGGATCGGCAAGGCCTTGATGCTGGATGACGCGCCGCAGGACTGGCAGCGTCTGTACGACATCAGCCTGCCGGCGGGTGGGAAAAGTCAGTTCTGGCCGCAACATCCCCAGCAGTCGTGGGAGCAGTTGGAGCAGCGGATGACCGAATACGTGGCCGGCGGCTACGCGTTCGATCTGGAAGACAACGAGCCGTCGATCCGTTGCGTGGCGGCGCCGATCCGCGACGCGAGCAAGCACATCGTCGCGGCGATCAGCATCGCCAGCACCGTGCCGTACATGCCGCTGGAGAAAATGGCCGAGCTGATTCCCCTGATCAAAGGGGTCACGGCCCGGCTTTCGGCGGAGCTTGGCTTAAAGGTCTGAGGAATCAGAGCTTCAGAGTCGCCATGTCGATGACGAAGCGATACTTCACATCACCGGCGATCATGCGGGCGTAGGCCTCGTTGATCTGGCGGATGTCGAGCATTTCGATGTCGCAGCTGATGTTGTGCTCGGCGCAGAAATCCAGCACTTCCTGGGTTTCGGCGACGCCACCGATCAACGAGCCCGCCAATACGCGACGACCCAGCACCAGTTTGGCGGCGTGGACCGGCGGATCGATCGGTTCGATCAGGCCCACCAGAATGTGCACGCCGTCGAAGCGCAGGGTGTCGAGGTACGGGTTGAGATCGTGCTGCACCGGAATGGTGTCCAGCAGGAAGTCGAAGCGACCGGCCGCTGCTTTCATCTGCTCTTCGTCGGTGGAGACGATCACGTGATCGGCACCCTGACGACGACCTTCCTCGGCCTTGCTCGCGGAGCGGGTGAACAGCGTCACTTCGGCGCCCATGGCCTTGGCGAACTTGATGCCCATGTGGCCGAGGCCGCCCATGCCGAGAATCCCGACCTTGTCGCCGGCTTTCACGCCGTAATGCTTGAGTGGGGAGTAGGTGGTGATGCCGGCGCAGAGAATCGGCGCAGCCGCCGCCAGATCCAGCTTCTCGGGGATGCGCACGACGAAGTGTTCGCTGACCACGATGCTGTCCGAATAACCGCCCATGGTGTTGCTGCCGTCGACCCGGTCCGGGGTGGCATAGGTCATGGTCGGGCCTTCGAGGCAGTATTGCTCGAGGTTCGACTGGCAGGCTTCGCAGGTGCGGCAGGAGTCGACCATGCAGCCGACACCGACCAGATCGCCTACCTTGTGTTTGGTGACGTTCGCACCGACGGCGGTGACTTTTCCGACGATCTCGTGACCGGGCATCAGCGGGTAAACGGCGATGCCCCATTCGTTGCGCGCCTGGTGGATGTCGGAGTGGCAGACGCCGCAGTACAGGATGTCGATGGCAACGTCGTCTGCCCGAGGGCTGCGGCGTTCGAATTTCATCGGGGCGAGGGGAGTGGTGGCCGTTTGAGCGGCATAGCCGATGGCGGTGTACATGTGAAACCTCGCAAAAGCAGTGACAAGTGAGGCGGCGCATTCTGGGCGCCGTCTGGTCGCCCGGCCATGGCGATTCCTCCGGGTGTCATGCCTAATCCTCCGGCATGCGGGGTTGAGCGGTCGCATTGGCAAAAGGATCTGCGATGATGCTTTTATCCCTTTTTCCGTGATTTTTTCTGAAGAGCCACCCGATGCAATTGACCCGTCACCTTGATGCCAACGCCACCCTGGTTTCGCTGATCGAACCGCTGGCGCTGCGCGATGGTTACAGCCAGACCGGGCTGCCGGGCGTACAGGTGTTGCGTGCCAGTTGCGACGTCGCCCGTGGCCCGCACATTTATGAGCCGAGCCTGATGATCATTGCTCAGGGCAGCAAGCTCGCGTATCTGGGGCCGCGCACCATGGAGTACGGTGCCGGGCATTACCTGATTCAGGCGTTGCCGGTGCCGTTCGAGTGCGAAACCTACGCGTTGCCGGACGCGCCGTTGCTCGGTGTGTCGGTGGCGATCGACCGGGTGCTGCTCGGTGAACTGGTGCTGGCCATGGGGCTGGCGCCGGGGCGGCATATTCCCGCGCAGACCCCGGAGTCGATGACCTCGGTGGTGCTCGACGATGGCATGCGCGGTTGCGTCGAACGCTTGCTGCGCTGCCTGCACGATCCGCTGGAGTGCCAGATTCTTGGACCGGCACGGGTGCGTGAATTGTTGTTCGTGGCGTTGCGCGGGCCTCAGGCTGATGTGCTGCGGGCGCTGGTGGAGCAGCAGGGACAGTTTGCCCGGGTGGCGGCGTCGATCAGTCATTTGCATTCGCACTACACCGAACCGTTGAACGTCGAAACATTGGCCAGTTGCGCGAACATGAGCGTTTCGACTTTTCACGAACACTTCAAACGCAGCACGTTGCTGTCGCCGGTGCAGTATCTGAAGCGTTTGCGTTTGTTGAAGGCGCAGACGTTGTTGATCGCTGAGGGATTGGGGGTTGCGCAGGTGGCGCATCGGGTGGGGTATCAGAGCACGTCGCAGTTCAGTCGCGAGTACAAACGCTATTTCGAACGCAGCCCGGGGGATGAGCGGGCGGCTTGATCTTTTAAATCGCGGGCAACAAAAAGGCCCCCATACAGGGAGCCTTGATGTTCAGCGGTTCGACTTACATGTTCGGGTAGGTCGGGCCGCCGGCGCCTTCCGGCGTCACCCAGGTGATGTTCTGCGAAGGGTCCTTGATGTCACAGGTCTTGCAGTGCACGCAGTTCTGGGCGTTGATCTGGAAGCGCTTCTCGCCGTCTTCCTTGGTGATCACTTCATACACGCCGGCCGGGCAGTAGCGCTGCGCCGGTTCGTCGTACATCGGCAGGTTGCGACTCAACGGGATGGTCGGGTCGGTCAGTTTCAGGTGGCACGGCTGTTCTTCTTCATGGTTGGTACCGGAGATGAACACCGAGCTCAGCTTGTCGAAGCTGATCTTGCCGTCGGGTTTCGGGTAGTCGATTTTCTTGCAGTCGGCCGCGAGCTTGAGGCAGGCGTAGTCCGGCTTGGTGTCGTGCAGGGTGAACGGCAGTTTGCCGCCGAAGATGTTCTGGTCCAGCCAGTTGAAACCGCCGCCGACGATGGCGCCGAACTTGTGGATCGCCGGGCCGAAGTTGCGGCTGGCGAACAGTTCTTCGTAGAGCCAGCTCTTCTTGAAGGCGTCAACGTAGGTGGTCAGTTCTTCGGTGCCATCCTTTTCGGCGAACAGCGCGTCGGCCACGGATTCAGCGGCGAGCATGCCGGACTTCATCGCGGTGTGGCTACCCTTGATCTTGGCGAAGTTCAGGGTGCCGAGGTCGCAACCGATCAGCGCGCCGCCCTTGAAGACCATTTTCGGCAGCGAGTTCAGGCCGCCTTTGCAGATCGCGCGAGCGCCGTAGCTGATGCGCTTGCCGCCTTCCAGGTACTGCTTGAGCACCGGGTGATGCTTGAGGCGCTGGAATTCGTCGAATGGCGACAGGTAGGTGTTGCTGTAGGACAGATCGACGATCAGGCCGACTACAACCTGGTTGTTTTCCAGGTGATAGAGGAACGAGCCGCCGGTGTTCTCGGTGCCCATGATGTCCATCGGCCAACCGGCGGTGTGTACCACCAGGCCTGGCTGGTGTTTGGCCGGGTCGATTTCCCAGATTTCCTTCAGGCCGATGCCGTAGTGCTGGGCGTCGGCATCGCTGTCGAGGTTGTAGCGCTTGATCAGTTGCTTGCCGATGTGGCCACGGCAACCTTCGGCGAACAGCGTGTATTTGCCACGCAGTTCCATGCCCGGGGTGTACAGGCCTTCTTTCGGATGGCCTTCGCGGTCAACACCGAGGTCGCCGGTGATGATCCCGCGCACCACGCCGTTTTCATCGATCAGCGCTTCCTGAGCGGCGAAGCCCGGGTAGATTTCCACGCCCAGGTTTTCAGCCTGCTGAGCGAGCCAGCGGCACAGGTTACCGAGGGAGATGATGTAGTTGCCTTCGTTGTGCATGGTCTTGGGCACAAAGAAGTCAGGAATTTTCTGCGCGCTTTCGGCGTTTTTCAGCACGAAAATGTCATCGCGGGTGACGGGGGTGTTCAGCGGGGCGCCGAGTTCCTTCCAGTCCGGAAACAGTTCGTTCAGGGCCCGTGGTTCGAATACGGCACCGGACAGGATGTGTGCGCCGACTTCGGAGCCTTTTTCGACCACGCAGACGCTGATTTCCTTACCGGCTTCGGCGGCCTTCTGCTTCAGGCGGCAGGCGGCGGACAGGCCAGCGGGGCCGGCACCGACGATGACCACGTCGAATTCCATGTATTCGCGTTCCACAGGCTATCTCCTACTCAAGGCTCAACAGTTTTTTTTCTAATTTGGAGGTTCGGTGTCGTATCCGTTATTGCCTTTACGTTAACGTCAAGGCTAATAATGGGCAAACCACCTTTCTCTCTAGGCGGCGCATTATATCTACACCACTCTTAGCGTCCAATACAAACGTTTGTTTGAATCGGCTCCAGCCCAGAGAAATCAAAGAAGCGCGGCTTATGACAGGGCATTTTGGCGTATTGACCAGAATGGGCGTTCCGGTCAAGATACGGGCGGTTTTGCGCTCGCCGTAGGCTGAATGGTGGTTTCAAGAGCACCTCTAAAGACAGGGCGAAGGCGGTACCCGGTGATGCGCAGCGCAGGTTCGGCGCGCAGTTTACACACCGCGAAGCGGCATGACTCGTCGGTCACGACTGACGAACGGTCATCCGACTCAGCCGGCGTTTTTGGAGGTGCCCTTGTGCCCGATGAGCATCAACCGCCAGGTTCGCCTAGGCGACTTTCTTTTCACCGGAGAGTAACGAGGAATCCATGAAGGTTCTTGTAGCTGTCAAACGCGTTGTGGATTACAACGTCAAGGTTCGCGTCAAGGCGGACAATTCCGGCGTAGACCTCGCCAACGTCAAGATGTCGATGAACCCGTTCTGCGAAATCGCAGTGGAAGAAGCCGTACGCCTGAAAGAGAAAGGCGTTGCGACTGAAATCGTCGTCGTCTCCATCGGCCCGTCCACCGCTCAGGAACAGCTGCGTACAGCACTGGCTCTGGGTGCCGACCGCGCCATCCTCGTCGAATCCGCTGAAGACCTGACTTCCCTGGCCGTGGCCAAGCTGCTCAAGGCCGTGGTCGACAAGGAACAGCCTCAGCTGGTGATCCTGGGCAAACAGGCCATCGACAGCGACAACAACCAGACCGGCCAGATGCTCGCAGCACTGAGCGGCTACGGTCAGGGCACTTTCGCCTCGAAAGTCGAAGTCTCCGGCGACAGCGTTGCCGTGACCCGCGAAATCGACGGCGGCGCGCAGACCGTTTCCCTGAAACTGCCAGCCATCGTCACCACCGACCTGCGTTTGAACGAGCCGCGCTACGCGTCCCTGCCAAACATCATGAAAGCCAAGAAGAAGCCTCTCGAGACGCTGACTCCGGACGCTTTGGGCGTTTCCACCGCCTCCACCAACAAAACCCTGAAAGTCGAAGCGCCGGCCGCACGCAGCGCAGGCATCAAGGTCAAGTCGGTGGCTGAACTGGTCGAGAAACTGAAAAACGAAGCGAAGGTAATCTAATCATGACTATCTTGGTAATCGCCGAACACGACAACAAGGTGCTGGCCCCGGCCACCCTGAACACCGTTGCTGCCGCTGCCAAAATCGGTGGCGACATCCACGTTCTGGTTGCAGGCCAGGGCGCTGGCGCTGTGGCTGAAGCCGCTGCGAAAATCGCTGGCGTGAGCAAAGTCCTGAACGCCGACAATGCTGCCTACGCGCATCAGCTGCCGGAAAACGTTGCTCCGCTGGTGGCCGAACTGGGCAAGGGCTACAGCCACATCTTGGCTGCCGCCACTTCCAACGGCAAAAACATCCTGCCGCGCGTTGCCGCCCAGCTGGACGTTGACCAGATCTCCGAGATCATCTCGGTCGAAAGCGCTGACACTTTCAAGCGCCCGATCTACGCCGGTAACGCCATCGCTACCGTGCAATCGACCGCTGCAATCAAAGTGATCACCGTGCGTGCCACCGGTTTCGACCCGGTTGCTGCTGAAGGTGGTTCGGCTGCCGTTGAAGCGGTTGCCGCTGCTCACAACGCCGGCACTTCCAGCTTCGTCAGCGAAGAGCTTGCGAAATCCGATCGTCCTGAGCTGACCGCTGCCAAGATCGTCGTTTCCGGCGGCCGCGGCATGCAGAACGGTGACAACTTCAAACACCTGTATGCTCTGGCCGACAAGCTGGGCGCTGCCGTGGGTGCTTCCCGCGCCGCGGTCGACGCAGGTTTCGTACCGAACGACATGCAGGTCGGTCAGACCGGCAAGATCGTTGCGCCACAGCTGTACATCGCCGTCGGTATCTCCGGCGCGATCCAGCACCTGGCCGGCATGAAAGACTCCAAAGTGATCGTTGCGATCAACAAGGACGAAGAAGCGCCGATCTTCCAGGTGGCCGATTACGGCCTGGTGGCGGATCTGTTCGAAGCCGTACCTGAGCTGGAGAAGCTGGTCTAATCCGGCAGCTTCACTTATAAAGAGCCCGGCCTGTTGGTCGGGCTTTTTTTTGTCTCGGATTTGAGTGGGAGCGTTTCGCCATGGATCTGCATCGCCGGTTGGGCTTCTCGTTAATGCTGTGGTTCAGCCTGTTGCCGGGGTTGTCCGTGGCAGCGGGCAAATGCGAACGACTGGTCGTCACCGGCAGCCCCGATGCACCGCCGTATCTTTGGCAGGATCCACAGAATCCAAAACAACTGATTGGTGCGAGTGCCGACCTGTTGCAGCAGGTGGCGAAGGACCTGGGCATCAAGGTCGAACTGCTGTATGCCGGCAAGCGCGCGCAGGCCCTCGACGAAGTGCGCAGCGGACGCATGGACATGCTGGCCGACGCGCCGCTGGCCTTCAACGAGCTGGAAAACCTCGACTACATTCATCCGCCGCTGCTGGAAAACGACTATCTGGTATGGACCCGCAAGGGCTCGACCCTGGTCTACAGCGAAGCCAAGGACCTTCAGGGCCATCAAGGAGGATTGTCGGAAAAGTCTCGAATGACCCAGGCATTCAGTACTTTCGCCGAGAAGCAATTGACCCTGACCCGTACGGCAAACCTCACTCAGGCCCTGCAGAAACTTCTGCTGGGCGAGGTGGAATATGTACTTGCCGGCCGTTACTCGGGGATGGCGGCCGCGCAGGCACTGGGCATGGCCAATGATCTGCTCGCCTTCGAGCAACCGATTGACCGGCCCGGTCTGTTCCTCGCGCTTTCCCACAACTCGGCCTGCAACGATCCGTGGTTGCGCGGACAGCTGGCCAAAAAGATGACAGAATTGCCCGCGTCCGGCCTGACGGAAGCCGCGCTGCAACGCAACATCGAGCGCTGGAAGGCGCAGCAGCAACAGCCGCCGCAACAACCTGTCAGCGCCCCAAAACAGTAGGGATTCTTAGTGAGTAATCGAGTTCTTTTCACGGCCCTGGCCGTTCTGGCCCTGGCCGGTTGCGCCAGCGATCCGGCACCCAATGAACAAATGCGTTTGACCGAGCAGGCGCTCGAGCAGGCCAAGGCCGTCGGCGCCACCGCCGACGAAGTGCCGGAAATGAAACTGGCAAAAGACAAGTTCAACCGGGCCAAGGGCAGCATGGCCGGTGAATCCTTCAAGAACGCGCGGATGCGCGCCGAACAGGCCGAACTGGATGCACGCCTGGCCGAAGCCAAGGTGTTGACCCAGAAGAGCGAAGAGCAGCTGAACGTGCTCAACACCCGCATCGTCCGCCTGCGCAAGCAACTGGGGGATGCCCAATGAAGCTGACTTCAAAAGCCTTCGGCACTCTGATCCTCGTGGGTTGCGCCAGCCTTTACGGTTGCGCCGGTCAACACAGCGAAACCGCCTTGCAGGAAGCCAGCGCTGATTTTCAGAAGGTCAAGGAAGATTCCAATGTGCTGCGTATCGCGCCGAAAGACGTGATTCGTGCCGGTGAATCCCTGGCCCGTGCCGATCGCCTGTCCACTTATTGGGGCAGTGGCTCGGACGTGGCGCATTACTCCTACTTGAGCCAGCGCTACAGCCAGATCGCCCGCGAGCACACCAATCTGGTGCTCAACGAAGAGCGCGCGGCGAAGCTGGAGCTTGAGCGTCAACGCCTGCAGCTGGCGCTGCGCGAATCCAAACTGTTGAGCGTGCAGCAGCAGGGCAAATGGCTGGAGGAACAGATTGTCGCACTGGCCACCACCCAGACTGACCGTGGCCTGGTGATGACCCTCGGTGACGTACTGTTCGACACCGGCGAGGCGGAGCTGAAGAATTCGGCCAATCGCGTAGTCCTGAAGATCGTGCAGTTCCTGCAACTCAATCCGAAACGTGTGGTGCGTATCGAGGGATACACCGACAGCACCGGCGGCAAACAGGAAAACCTCAAGTTGTCTCGTGATCGTGCGCAGTCGGTAGCTGATGTGTTGACCGACCTGGGCATCGACGAAAAACGCATTCAGGTCGAAGGTTACGGCGACGAATATCCTGTGGACGCCAACGCTTCCGAGCGCGGGCGTGCACAGAACCGTCGGGTGGAAATCGTGTTCTCCGACGAAAAGGGCCAGCTCGGCGCCGCCCGCTGAGGGTGGCGTTACTGGAAAGCCCGGCCTGTCATGCAGCGCCGGGCTTTTTTACGTCTGTCGATTGCCTCACAAAGCAGTACAGATTTATCCGACACTGGACTGTATGGTTGACTAATATGGCAACTGTCCCAGTACACTTCAGAACTGTTCCGGTATTGTTCACACAAAAATAAAACGCCCGTGATATCGAGTGCTGCGTCATGACCAATCTCTTGCTCTACCAACGTATTGCTCAACAGCTGGCCGAAGACATCCGCCGTGGCGTCTATCAACCGGGCGAGCGCGTGCCTTCGGTGCGCAAGATGAGTTCGCAGCTTAATGTCAGCCATGCCACGGTGTTGCAGGCTTACGCCAATCTCGAGGATCAGGGGCTGATCCGTGCACGGCCGCAATCCGGTTACTACGTGCACCAGACACCGGCGCTGACGGCACCGACCCCGGACATTGCCCGGGTCGAACGACCTGGCCTGGTCACCCGCGCCAGCATCATTCAGCAAGTATTGGTCGAGTCGCGCCGCGAAGGCGTGTTCCCGCTGGGCGCGGCGGTGCCGAGCGTCGATTACTTGCCGGTGCGCGCGCTGCATCAGCAATTGGCCAAGGTCACCCGATTCCATAGTCCGCGAGCTTTCAGCTACATGTTCAGTCCGGGCTTCGAGCCATTGCGCCGACAAGTGGCGATCCGCATGCGCGACGCCGGTGTGGTGGTCGATCCTTCGGAAGTGGTTATCACCCATGGTTGTGTCGATGCCTTGCAGATGTCGCTGCGCGTGCTGACCCGTCCGGGCGATCTGATCGCCGCCGAATCACCGACCTATTACGGACTGCTGCAACTGGCCGACCTGCTCGGCCTGAAAGTCATTGAAATCCCCAGCGACCCGGCCACCGGTATGAGCCTCGAAGCCCTGCAACTGGCGGCCAACCAGTGGTCGATCAAAGCCCTGGTGCTGACGACCCGGCTGAGCAATCCGCTGGGCGGCACCATGCCCGAAGAGCGGCAAAAACAATTGCTGCGTCTGGCCTCGGACTTCGATATCCAGATCGTCGAAGACGACATCTATGGCGAACTGATGTTCGAGCAAGGTCGCACCAAGGCCCTCAAGGCCTACGACCGGCTGGATCGGGTGATTTACTGTTCGAGTTTCTCCAAGACCCTGTCGCCGGGCGTGCGTGTGGGCTGGATGATTGCCGGCAAGTATCAGCAGGAAATCCAGCGTCTGCAGACCTTCACCACGCATTCGGCTTGCAGCGTCACGCAAATGGCGATTGCCGCTTATCTGGAAAATGGCGGTTATGACCGGCATTTACGGTACATCCGCCAGGAATACCGAAAAAACCTCAGCGCGTTCCAGCTGGCGGTGCAGCAGTACTTCCCTGAAGGCACGCAGATGACCCGGCCTACGGGCGGTTTCATCCTGTGGGTGAGCCTGCCGGGGCGGGTCAACACCCAGGAATTGCATGTCCGCGCGTTACAGCAGGGCATCAGCATCGCGCCCGGGTTGATCTTCAGTAATACCGAGCAGTTCAACCACTGTATCCGCCTGAATTGCGGCACGCCGTGGAATCGCGAGGCGGAACGGGCATTGATGACCTTGGGTTTGCTGGCGACTCAACTGTGTCAGGAAACGGCCGGCGGTTTCTGAACAGACTGTGTCGCGCGCTTGTCATGCGGCGTTCAACAGGCGAGCATATGGCCCTCTGCCGTTAGCGTTGTAGGTTCCATGAAAGCGATTTTTCCTGCTGCCTGGGTTTTGCTTTGTCTGTTGATGATCGGTCACGCGCCAGCTGTCATGGCCGCTGCCGTTTCGGAAAAACCGACAGCAGCCTCCACCGTGAAAAAACCGGTGGCCAGCAAGAAAGCCGTTCCTGCAAAGGACAAGCAGCAGAAGAAAGCCGCCCCGGCAAAGAAACGTGCGCCGATCGCTTCAAAGTCGAAATCCGCCCGTGAAGTGGCGAAGACGCCGCTCCCCCCGGCCAAACTGGACTTGAGCCTGCCCAGGGATATGGTTCAGCAGTTGAAACCCGTCGGTGCCGTGCCGCTGCCCAAGCGCGAAGCGATCCTGCCGCAGATGTTCGGAGAGAAGGACAGTGGCTTCCAGCTCAACGGTCGTCTTTTGAGTAACGAAATGCAGTTGCAGCTACGCAACGAAGAACGCCGTGAAGTCGAAGGCGCGGCGCTGGATTTCGAATTCAAGCAGTAAATTCAATCGATCCGTGACCCGCAGACCAGACGCTTTGTCGGAGACTGGTCAGTCACTTTCGTTTCTGCGTAAAAACCCCGGTCCAGGGAATTTAAAACAGCCGTTTTAGCGGTTACCCTGTTCCGCGTCCCTTTAACACATTGCCCGTCGCGAGGAACTCGTCGTCATGAAATGCCGTGAAGGCTGTGGCGCCTGTTGCATTGCCCCCTCCATCAGCTCGCCGATTCCGGGCATGCCCGATGGCAAACCTGCCGGCGAACGTTGCGTTCAGCTCTCGGTCGAAAACCTGTGCAGCATTTTCGGCCGGCCGGAACGCCCGGCCGTCTGTTCAGGGTTCAGCGCCGATGTCGAAGTCTGCGGAAACAGTCAGGAAGAGGCGATCAGACTGCTCGGCTGGTGGGAGCAGATGACGGCGGCGTGATGTGTCAAACGTACGGAACTTCAACAATAAGGAATAAGACTATGGGTTCGCTGCATCGTATCGCTGTGTTGTGTGGTTTGACTGCCGTGCTGGCCACTTCGGCTGCCCAGGCTGAAGACTGGAAAGTGGCCAAGAACGAAGACGGCATCAAGGTCTCCCTGAGCGAAGTGCCGGGTTCGGACTACAAGTCGTATCAGGGCGTGACCTTGATGAAGACCACCGTCGCCAAACTGCGCGCACTGCAGGAAGACGTTTCCGGTGCCTGTGCCTGGATTCACGAGTGCAAGACCCAGAAACTGCTCAAGCACGAAGGCGACCAGAGCTGGACCTACACCCAGTTCAATACGCCATGGCCGGTAACCCCGCGCGACTCGATCCTGCACGTCACCACCGTTGAAGGCGCCGATGGCAGCCTGACCCGCAATCTGGAAGGCGTGCCGAAGTACCTGCCGGAAGAAAAAGGCTTTGTGCGTGTAGCGCAGGTCAAAGGCTTCTGGAAATTCGTGCCGAAGGGCGATCAGGTCGAAGTGACCTATCAGGTTCACACCGAGCCGGGTGGCAGCGTGCCGTCGATGATTGCCAACAAGTTCGTGGTCGACGCACCGTTCAATACCCTGAAAGCCCTGAAAGAACGCGCCGAGAAGTAAGTATCGCGTGCTCTGCAAACGCCCCGATGAACTCGGGGCGTTTTGTTTTGTAGCGATATTGTGTTTCCGGATATGCGTTGCACGAAATTTTCACAAACGCTTCAAGACAATTCGCCCGCGCAATTTGAATCTGTCCGGGTATGCCGTGCCTTTAATGAAAGAGTCCGGCAGCGGGGCAGTAATCAATGGCAATGCCGCCGGTGATCGTGCAACATTTGCGCACCGCGCAAGCCCCGGGGCCTGGAATGGCCAACAGAGGGCAGGGCGCAGCTGTATTTTTGCAACTTCAACTTCCAATGGGTCCTAAAACGACATGGCAAACCCGGACGCCCTGAATCAGCAGCGATCTTCCAGTCGCCTGCTGCAACCGACCGTCAAATCGCATCTGGCCTACACGCTCTTGTGCGCGCTGGTCATGATGGTGATGTTTTCCGTGCTGCGCCTCGCGCTGCTGGTCTACAACCGCGAGATGATCCTCGACACCCCGGCTTCGACCTTCCTCGAAGCCTTCGCCAACGGCCTGCGTTTCGACCTGCGCCTGGTGGTCTACCTCTGCGTTCCGATGGTGCTGGCGCTGTTCAGTGCCCGGGCCATGGCCGCGCGTGGGTTCTTCCGCCTGTGGCTGACCGTGACCTCCAGCATCGCGCTGTTCCTCGGCCTGATGGAAATGGACTTCTACCGTGAGTTCCACCAGCGCCTCAACGGCCTGGTGTTCCAGTACGTGAAGGAAGACCCGAAAACCGTGATGAGCATGCTCTGGTACGGTTTCCCGGTGGTGCGCTACCTGCTGGCCTGGGCCGTGGGCACGGTGATCCTGACGCTGGCGTTCAAGGGTGCCGACCGCCTGACCCGTCCGCGTGGTCCGTTCAGCGGCGGCAACGTCGGCACCCGTCAGGTGGCGCCATGGTATGCGCGTCTGGCGGTGTTCGTGGTATGCCTGCTGATCTGTGTGGTCGCCGTGCGTGGCACCCTGCGTCAGGGCCCGCCGCTGCGCTGGGGTGACGTGTACACCACCGAATCGAACTTCGCCAACCAGCTCGGCCTCAATGGCACCCTGTCGCTGATCGCGGCAGCCAAGGACCGCATGGGCGAAGACCGCAACAACATCTGGAAGGCCACGCTGCCGCAGGATCAGGCGCAGAAAGTCGTACGCGACATGCTGGTGATGCCGGACGACAAACTGGTCGATGCCGACATCGCCGCCGTGCGTCGTGACTACACGCCGCCAGCCGACAAGACGCTGCCGATCAAGAACGTCGTCGTGATCCTCATGGAAAGCATGGCCGGTCACTCGGTGGGCGCCCTGGGCGCGCCGGGCAACATCACGCCGTACCTCGACAAGCTGTCGAAGGAAGGTCTGCTGTTCGACCGCTTCTTCTCCAACGGCACCCACACCCACCAGGGCATGTTCGCCACCATGGCGTGCTTCCCGAACCTGCCGGGCTTCGAATATCTGATGCAGACCCCGGAAGGCAGCCACAAACTGTCCGGCCTGCCGCAGCTGCTCAGCGCGCGCAAGTATGACGACGTCTACGTCTACAACGGTGACTTTGCCTGGGACAACCAGTCCGGTTTCTTCAGCAACCAGGGCATGACCAACTTCGTTGGCCGCAATGACTTCGTCAACCCGGTATTCTCCGATCCGACCTGGGGTGTGTCTGACCAGGACATGTTCGACCGCGGTCTGGTGGAACTGAAGGCACGGGAAAACGGCAAGCCGTTCTACGCGCTGCTGCAAACCCTGTCCAACCACACGCCGTACGCCTTGCCGACGCCATTGCCGGTCGAGCGCGTGACCGACCGTGGCACGCTCAACGAGCACCTGACCGCCATGCGTTACGCAGACTGGGCACTGGGCCAGTTCTTCGAGAAGGCCCGCAAGGAGCCTTACTTCAAGGAAACCCTGTTCGTCATCGTCGGCGACCACGGCTTCGGCAACGAGCGTCAGATCACCGAAATGGACCTGGGCCGCTTCAACGTACCGATGCTGATGATCGCACCGGGCATCCAGGAAAAATTCGGTACCCGTGACCACACCGTAGGTACGCAGATCGACATCGTGCCGACCATCATGGGTCGTCTGGGTGGCGAAGTGCGTCATCAGTGCTGGGGTCGTGACCTGCTCAACCTGCCGGCAGGTGACACCGGTTTCGGCGTGATCAAGCCGTCGGGCAGCGAGCAGACCACTGCCATCGTGACGGCCGACCAGATCCTGGTGCTGCCGAAAGAGAAGGAAATGGCGCCGAAGATCTACCAGTACCAACTGGGCGCGAATCCTTCGGCTGAAATCATTCCGGACGCACCGCGTACCGCCGAGTTGAAACTCAAGCTCGAAGCGTTCCTGCAGACGGCTACCAAGAGCCTGCTCGACAACACCGCCGGTGTGATTAACGGCAAGCCGGACTGATCATTCCGCGCAATAAAAAAGAGGCCCTTTTCAGGGCCTCTTTTTTTGTCGGTCAAAACGTCATATGCGGCCGAGCAACAGCAGCACCAACAGTACAACCAGCACTACGCCGATAATGCCCGAAGGACCGTAACCCCAACTTCTGGAGTGCGGGAAGACCGGCAGACCACCGATCAGCAACAGGATCAGGATAATGATAAGAATTGTGCCCATGTCGATTTCCTTGTTGATAGTGTCTGAGGAGTCTCGTTGTTCAAGGGCGGCTGGAAGTTGAACTAAATCCAGACGGCTTACAAATTCCGACTGGCGCGCGTGAAAGAAAATTCAATGTTTTTTTAACGTATTTGGTTCACGGTCTTATTTCGTTCGATGCCACGGTTTGCTCCTGCCATTCAGCAATCTGATGGAGCGTGGGTCGCTCTGGATCCTTCGCTACACTCCGCGCATCTTCCCCGGAACAACAAGGCTGTCTGTTATGCAAAATCGCATGATGATCACTGGCGCGGGCTCCGGCCTGGGTCGCGAAATCGCGCTGCGCTGGGCGCGTGAAGGCTGGCAACTGGCCTTGTCGGATGTCAGTGAGCCGGGCCTGCAGGAAACCCTCAAACTGGTGCGCGAGGCCGGTGGCGATGGCTTTATCCAGCGCTGCGACGTGCGCGATTACAGCCAGCTCACCGCATTCGCCCAGGCCTGCGAAGTGAAGTTCGGTGGTATCGATATCATCGTCAACAACGCCGGTGTGGCGTCGGGCGGGTTCTTCAGCGAACTGTCGCTGGAAGACTGGGACTGGCAGATCGCGATCAACCTGATGGGTGTGGTCAAGGGCTGCAAGGCGTTCCTGCCACTGCTGGAACAGAGCAAGGGCAAGATCATCAACATCGCTTCGATGGCGGCGCTGATGCAAGGCCCGGCGATGAGCAACTACAACGTGGCCAAGGCAGGTGTTGTGGCATTGTCCGAAAGTCTGCTGATCGAACTGGCCCAGCAGGAAGTCGGTGTCCATGTGGTTTGCCCGTCGTTTTTCCAGACCAATCTGCTGGACTCGTTCCGCGGTCCGACACCGGCCATGAAAGCCCAGGTCGGCAAGTTGCTGGAAAGTTCACCGATTACCGCCGCCGATATCGCCGACTACATCTACAAGCAGGTCGCTGCCGGCGAGTTCATGATCCTGCCCCACGAACAGGGCCGCATGGCCTGGGCGATCAAGCAGAAGAACCCGCAGCTGCTGTACAGCGAAATGACCGCGATGGCCGAAAAGATGCGCGCCAAGGCCAAACAGAACAACGGCTGAACTTGCGCAGCTAAAGCCCCGTCGTTAGGGTGACCACCACAGTCACCCTGACGAGTCATTTGCATGCTCAACTACTTGTGGTTTTTCCTCGCCGCGCTGTTTGAAATCGCCGGCTGTTTCGCTTTCTGGATGTGGTTGCGCCAGGGCAAGAGCGCCTTGTGGGTGATCCCGGCGCTGCTCAGCCTGACCTTGTTTGCACTGTTGTTGACGCGTGTTGAAGCGACCTACGCCGGTCGCGCCTATGCCGCTTACGGCGGGATCTACATCATTGCCTCGATTGGCTGGCTGGCCGTGGTCGAGCGCATCCGTCCGCTGGGTTCGGACTGGATCGGAGTCGCCTTGTGCGTGATCGGGGCCAGCGTGATTCTGTTCGGGCCACGGTTTTCGGCGACTTGAAACACCGGTTTGACGGAAACGTCTGAAGGCTGATGCGCCATGGCGTGTAGGGTTTGACTGATTTGCCCGCAGCGCATTGTAGGGCGCTCGAAAGCCGCGCATCTTCAAGGCTCGAAAACCTTGAAGGACAACCCCCATGCTTGTACTCAGCCGTGTTGTCGGTGAACTGATTTCCATCGGCGACAACATCACTTTGCGCGTTCTGGCGGTCAACGGCTCCAGCGTGCGATTCGGCGTCGAGGCGCCAAAGCAGGTCAACGTGCACCGCGCCGAAGTCTACGAGCGGATCCAGCGCAAGCAGGTCAACGGCAAGGGCCGCTGACCGTTTCAGTCGAACAGGTGCTTGGGCACGTCGTGCTTGAGCATCAACTGGCATTGCTCGCTGTCCGGATCGAAGACGATCAGCGCCTGGCCTTTGGTCAGGGCCTGACGAACCCGCAATACGCGGGTTTCCAGCGGGGTGTCGTCACCGTTGTCGGTGCCGTCGCGGGTGACGAAGTCCTCGATCAGGCGGGTCAGGGTGTCGACTTCGAGCGCGTCGTGGGGAATCAGCATGGGCACCTCGGCTAAATCAATGTCGGGATGCTACGGCGAATGATCGCGGAGGGCCAGACTCAACTGTCCGAGCGTTGTCCCACCAGACTGTCCACGGACGGCACCCGGGTGTCGCTTTCCATTTGTGTCTCGTGTTCGATCTGGTGACTGAAGCGATCCAGTGACGCGTTAGCCGGTTGCGCATCGCTGGCGAACACCGGCGGGCTCAGGATGTACGCGCCCAGCAGACGACTGAGCGCAGCCAGGCTGTCGATGTGCGTGCGTTCGTAGCCGTGGGTCGCATCGCAGCCGAAGGCGAGCAGGGCGGTGCGAATGTCGTGGCCGGCGGTGACGGCCGAATGGGCGTCGCTGAAGTAATAGCGGAACAGGTCGCGACGCACCGGTAACTCGTTTTCGCCAGCCAGCCGCAGCAGGTGCCGCGACAGGTGATAGTCATACGGTCCGCCAGAGTCCTGCATCGCCACGCTCACCGCGTGCTCGCTGGAATGCTGGCCGGGCGCAACCGGCGCGATGTCGATCCCGACGAACTCGCTGACATCCCACGGCAAGGCCGCCGCCGCGCCGCTGCCGGTTTCCTCGGTGATGGTGAACAGCGGGTGACAATCGATCATCAACTCCTGACCGCTGTCGACGATCGCTTTCAACGCTGCGAGCAGCGCCGCGACCCCGGCCTTGTCATCGAGGTGACGGGCGCTGATATGGCCGCTTTCGGTGAACTCCGGCAGCGGATCGAACGCCACCACATCCCCCACGCAGATACCCAGCGAGTCGCAATCGGCGCGGGTCGCGCAGTAGGCATCCAGACGCAGTTCGACGTGATCCCAGCTGATCGGCATCTCGTCCACTGCGGTGTTGAAGGCGTGCCCGGAAGCCATCAGCGGCAACACGCTGCCACGGATCACGCCGTTGTCGGTGAACAGGCTGACGCGGCTGCCTTCGGCGAAACGGCTCGACCAGCAACCGACCGGCGCCAGGGTCAGACGGCCGTTGTCCTTCACCGCGCGCACGGCGGCACCGATGGTATCCAGGTGCGCCGATACGGCGCGGTCGGGGCTGTTTTTCTTGCCTTTGAGGGTGGCTCGGATCGTGCCGCGTCGGGTCATTTCAAAGGGAATGCCGAGCTCTTCCAGCCGCTCGGCAACGTAACGCACGATGGTGTCGGTGAACCCGGTAGGGCTGGGAATGGCGAGCATCTCCAGCAGGACTTTTTGCAGGTAGTTCAGATCCGGTTCGGGAATGTTCGTTGTCATGGAAACTCCTGATGAGTTGGGCGCATCGATGGTTTCGATGAGGGAAAATTGTGGTGTCTGGTCAGGCCTCTTCGCGATCAAGCTCGCTCCCACATAAACAGCGGTACCCTGTGGGAGCGAGCTTGCTCGCGAAGGCGTCAATACAGACACCGGGTAATCAAGAGACTGCCGGCTGACTGTGTGGAAACAACAGATCCACAAACCGCTCGGCCGTCGGCTGCGGCTCATGGTTGGCCAGGCCCGCCCGTTCGTTGGCTTCGATAAACACGTACTCCGGCTGATCGGCGGCGGGCACCATCAGGTCGAGCCCGACCATCGGAATGTCCAGTGCTCGCGCCGCCCGCACGGCGGCATCGACCAGGGTCGGATGCAGAATCGCCGTGACATCTTCCAGGGTGCCACCGGTGTGCAGGTTCGCCGTGCGCCGTACGAACAGATGCTCACCAGCTGGCAGGATGCTGCTGTAGTCATAACCTGCCGCGTGCAGGGTGCGCTGGGTTTCGTGGTCCAGCGGGATTTTACTTTCGCCGCTGGTGGCCGCTTGCCGGCGTCGGCTCTGGGCTTCGATCAGCGCGCCGATGGAGTGATGACCGTCACCGACCACCTCGGCCGGCCGGCGGATCGCGGCTGCGACTACGTCGAAACCGATCACCAGAATCCTCAGGTCGAGGCCTTCATGGAAACTTTCTAGCAGCACGCGGCTGTCGAACTGTTTCGCCGAATCGATCGCTTGCTGCACTTCTTCAATGCTTTGCAGGTCAACGGCCACGCCCTGACCTTGCTCGCCATCCAGCGGCTTGACCACCACCCGCTGATGCTCGTCGAGAAACGCCAGATTGTCGTCCGCGTTCGCCGCCAACTGCTGTGACGGCACATTCAACCCGGCGTTTTTCAGCACCTTGTGGGTCAGGCTCTTGTCCTGACACAGATTCATGCTGATGGCGCTGGTGAGGTCGCTCAGGGATTCGCGGCAACGCACCCGACGCCCGCCGTGGCTGAGGGTGAATAGCCCGGCATCGGCATCGTCCACTTGCACATCGATGCCACGTCGATGGGCTTCCTCGACGATGATCCGCGCGTAGGGATTGAAATCTGCCTCTGGTCCGGGACCGAGAAACAGCGGCTGATTGATGCCGTTCTTACGCTTGATGGCGAAGGTCGAGAGATTGCGAAAACCGAGTTTGGCGTAGAGGTTTTTTGCCTGACGGTTATCGTGCAGCACCGACAGGTCGAGGTAGCTCAAACCGCGGCTCATGAAGTGTTCGATCAGATGTCGCACCAGCACTTCACCGACCCCGGGACGCGAACACTGCGGATCGACCGCCAGGCACCACAGGCTGCTGCCGTTTTCCGGGTCGTTGTAAGCCTTCTGATGATTGAGCCCCATGACGCTGCCGATCACCGCGCCGCTGTCCTCGTCCTCGGCCAGCCAATACACCGGGCCGCCCTGATGGTGCGGAGTGAGCAAGGTGGCATCGATCGGCAGCATGCCGCGTGCCTGATACAGCTGATTGATCGACTGCCAGTCCTCTTCGCTTTGTGCGCGACGGATGCGGAAACCGCGAAACACCCGGGTTGCCTGACGATAATCGCTGAACCACAGGCGTAGGGTGTCCGATGGGTCGAGAAACAGCTGAGTCGGCTCCAGGCCGAGAATCTGCTGCGGCGCGGCCACGTACAGAGCGATATCGCGCTCGCCGGGCTGCTCGTTGAGCAACTCCCGGGCAAGACTGGCCGGATCGGGGAAGGTGTGGCCGATCAACAACCGGCCCCAGCCGCAATGCACGGCAATCGGCTCGGCACTCGGCTGGTTGCCGTCTTCGGCCAGACGCGCCTGCAAACGTTCATAGGACGGTGTCTGACCGCGCAGCAGCCGTTGGCTGTAAGCCGTGGCGTGAGGTTTCATCGATCAGATTCCTTGTTCGCTGAGCCACAGGTTCAACGCCGCCAGTTGCCACAGCTTGGAGCCGCGCAGCGGGGTCAACTGGCCTTGTGGATCGGTCAGCAATTTGTCGAGCATGGCGGGATTGAACAGGCCGCGATCCTGGCTCGGGTCGAGCAGCAGTTCGCGCACCCAGTTCAGGGTGTCGCCTTGCAGATGCTTGAGGCCGGGTACCGGGAAGTAGCCTTTTTTGCGGTCGATCACTTCGCTTGGAATGACCAGCCGTGCGGCTTCCTTCAAGACCTGCTTGCCGCCATCGGGCAGTTTGAATTTGCCCGGAACACGGGCCGACAATTCCACCAGTCGATAGTCGAGAAACGGCGTGCGCGCCTCCAGCCCCCAGGCCATGGTCATGTTGTCGACGCGTTTGACCGGGTCGTCCACCAGCATCACCGTGCTGTCCAGGCGCAGGGCCTTGTCCACTGCCGCATCGGCGCCGGGCTGTGCGAAATGTTCCTTCACGAAGTCGCCAGCAGCGTCATTGGCCGTCAGCCATTTCGGCTGCACCGTGGCGGCGTAATCGTCGTAGCTGCGGTCGAAAAACGCTTCGCGATACGCCGCGTACGGATCGGCCGCGCCGTCCACTTGCGGATACCAGTGATAACCGGCGAACAGTTCATCGGCACCCTGGCCGCTTTGCACCACCTTGCAGTGCTTGGCCACTTCGCGGGACAGCAGGTAGAAGGCGATGCAGTCATGGCTGACCATCGGCTCGCTCATGGCGCGGAAGGCGGCAGGCAGTTGCTCGATGATCTCTTTTTCGTCGATACGCAGTTGGTGGTGCCGGGTGCCGTAGTGTTTGGCGATCAGGTCGGAATACTGGAATTCGTCACCACGTTCACCACCGGCATCCTGGAAACCGATGGAAAAGGTCGACAGGTTCTCCACGCCGACTTCACGCAGCAGGCCGACGAGCATGCTCGAATCGACACCACCGGAAAGCAGTACGCCGACATCCACCGCCGCCCGCTGACGGATCGCCACGGCTTCGCGGGTGCTGTCGAGTACGCGGTCGCGCCAGTCTTCCAGAGTCAGGTTTTTCTCGTCGTCGTGTGGTCCGTAGGGCAGGGTCCACCAGGTTTTCTGCTCGGTGGTGCCGTCCGCTTCAATGCGCATCCAGCTCGCTGGCGGCAGCTTTTCGATGCCCGCCAGCAAAGTGCGCGGCGCCGGCACCACGGCGTGGAAATTCAGGTAATGGTTGAGCGCTACCGGATCGAGGATCGGGTTGATGTCGCCGCCCTTGAGCAGCGCCGGCAGGGCCGAGGCAAAACGCAGGCGCTGGCCGGTGCGCGACAGGTACAGCGGCTTGACACCGAGACGGTCGCGGGCAATGAACAGACGTTGGGCATCACGCTCCCAGATGGCGAAGGCAAACATGCCGTTGAGTTTCGGCAGCAGCGCTTCGCCCCAGGCGTGATAGCCCTTGAGCAGCACTTCGGTGTCGCCGCCGGAGTAGAACGCATAACCGAGCGCTTCGAGTTCGGCGCGCAGCTCCGGGAAATTGTAGATCGCGCCATTGAAGGCCAGGGACAGGCCCAGTTGACTGTCGATCATCGGCTGCGCCGAACCGTCCGACAGGTCCATGATTTTCAGGCGTCGATGGCCCAGGGCAATCGGCCCCTGGGCATGAAAACCCCACGCATCCGGGCCGCGAGGCGCCAGGTGATGGGTGATTCGCTCGATGGCTGCAAGGTCTGCAGGTTGTTGATCAAAACGTAACTCGCCAGCTAATCCGCACATAAAGTCCTTACCGGTTTTTCCGTTGGGGAGGGTGTCGCTGAACCGTGCCGAAATGGCCGGTACCCAGAAACTGACCCGGCTCGGATGTGGGAGTTTTAGAACGATCGGTTATAAGGGCGTCGGTCTGACCGGTGGGCCGTTAGCATCCTGCGAGAAGTCAGAGGTAGTAGATAAGTATTCAAAACATGAGGATTGCTGCTGGTTTGCTGGCTTGAACGGGCAGTTATCCGTGTTTTTTATTCGTCGCCGGGATCGATAAGGTGAAGGGACTCAACCGCAATAAAGGAATATTGCCCATGCCCGCGACACCGGACTCGTCCACATCGATCACCCTCACGGATAAACAGAAACTGAGCTTTCTGCTGGAGGCCACAGGCGATCTGGACACCGCCCAGACCTTGCAGAAAACCCTGCCCCCCGCATTGCTCAAGGCCAGCGCCGACACACTGGCGGCACTGGAAAAGACCTCGCGTGACTTGCACGTGACCCAGACGCTAGTCGAATCGGATTTGAGCCGGCTGCAATCGCTCAAGCATTTTTGCATCGAACAATTGAACTGCGCCCTGACTGCGCGTTGGCCGGCCGTATTCGATGTCGAGAAAGACTATCTGGAGTTGCCGGGAAGCTATTGCGGGTGCGAGGCAGTGACCCCGCCCGGAGGTGGAGAGAAGGTCATTCCGCCCGCTACACCCACGCTGCTGGAAGCCGCGATGCAGAACTTCACGGAAGACGAGGCGCAAGCCGATTACTTTCCCGAAGGCAGCTTCGTGCGGATTGCCAGCAAACCTGACGGCGTTCCCGGACTGACACCCACTGCGTTCGCCGCATTTTGCCGGGAGCTGGACCTGGGCCGGCTGTATCAGGAGCATTTTCAGCAGGTGTTCGGGGTCAGAGTGGTCAATGGTAATCGGGTCGCCACCGGGCCGATGGTCCGCAATATCTCGGTGATGAAAAAGCAGATGTTGCAACTGGACCTGCACATGGCGCTGATGAAGGAGCACGTTTCCCCGGAAGGCTTCCTGACGGTTCAACGTTTGATCGATGCTGCAGGCGTCGCCAGTGTCCCAGGTCTTCACTATCAGGGCAGACCGCTGATCATGCAGGGCATTGAATTGCTCGGCAGCTGCATCTGGGGCGTCGTGGTGTTTTCCGAACGTTCGGTGGAGCTGGATCCGGATCAGTGGTGTCTGGTGTACATGCCCGGAGAACCCGATCAGCCACTGTCCGAGTACGCCAGCTTTACGGCATTCATCGCTTTTCTGGAATTTAAACTGGGGGTGGGCAGTTACAAGAGTTACTTCACCCACTGCATCGGCGAAGTCGACAAGGTCGATTTTTTCAAGACATTCGCCGATACCGGTAGTCTGGGGCAGGTCAAACAGCTGGAGATGACCGATCCGCTGTTCGACTTCATGCTCAAGAGCCATGTCGGCAAGCTGCAACTCGATGCCCGTGCGCTCGCCGTACCAACTGCCGATGTCGATGAGGAAGAGCGCAAGAAGCGATTGATTCAATACCTGGAAATCGGTTTGACGATCGCCAACGTGGCGGGGTTCGTCGTTCCGGTTTTGGGGCAATTGATGATGGGCGTCGCGATCGGACAGATGCTCGCCGAGGTGTACGAAGGGATTGAGGACTGGAGTCGTGGCGACCGTCAGGAAGCGTTTTCGCACCTGCTTAGCGTTGCCGAGAACATTGTGCTGATGGCAGCCGTGGGGGCCGGGATCAAGGGGGTGAAATCCCTGGTGATCAAGACGGTACGCCAACACCCGGATTTTTTTCAGCCCTTCACCACGATACTCGATCGTCAGGGCCAGGCCCGGTTATGGAAACCGGACCTGCGCGCATATGCACAACCATTGACCACCACGGCGGCGCCTGATGCGCAGGGATTTTACCGGGTCGACGGCAAGGTTTTTGTCCAACTCGACCAACATTTTTACGAAGTGGCACAGGAGGCGGCCAGCAACACCTTGCGTATCCAGCATCCTGTCCGTCCTGGTGCCTACGCACCTGTACTTGAACACAACAACCATGGAGGCTGGCGCCACGCTTTCGAACACGCCGAAAACTGGAGCGCTGCCTACCTGGTAAAACGCATCGATCCAGGTCTGACGGCTTTCGACGACAGTCGTCTTGAGATGATTCGACAGCTGACGGACACCCATTCGGACGAGTTGCAGCGACTGTTCGAGAACAACTTGCCACTGCCCGTCCGATTACGCGACGCGCTCGAGCAAGTAAGGCTTGAGCGCCAATTGCGTGATTTCATTGCCGCAATGGAGGCAGGCGAAGCGGTCGATACCCGTTACACCGAGGAGCAGATGCATGCGTTGCCTCACCTCGCAAACTGGCCCACTGATCGCTACATCAAGGTCGTTGACGAGCATGGCCGTATCACAACGACCTTTCCTCCCGATGTAATTGACGATGACACGGTGAGCGTCATTGTGACCCACGCTCAACTGGAAAAGGGCGAGCTGTTACAGACGGTCATCAACGGTTTGTACCCCCAGGAAGTGGAGACGCTGGTCGGCGCAAATGTTGCCCCGGCCGATGCTGGCACACAGTTGGCCAAAGTGATCGGGGCCACGGTCAAGGCTGATCGCAGGTCGACCTTCGATCACCTCTACCGGCGATACGATCGAGCTGTCGCCGGCGAGTTGCTCAAGATTCGCAACGCTTATCCCGATCTGCCGGGGCGGTATGCGCGTGAATTGCTCAAGCGAACGCCAAGCGTCGAACGGATGCACCTGCGCAGTACCGGGCGGGTACCCATGGGGCTGGCAGAACGTGTACGCGCGGCTTCGAGTGATGTGCGTGTGGATCGGGCGTTGACCGGGTTTTACCTGGCTGATATTGCCGGTGCCGATACCACGAAGCTGGCGATCCGGTTGTTACCCCGGCTCAGCGGATGGGATTCTGAGTTCTACCTGGAGGTGCGGGCAAAAAAACTGAACGGAGACTTGTTGGAAACGCTGGGCGAGAAACCGCTCGTGACGTCGAGTTCATGCACGCTGGTCAGGCTCGACAACGGTTACGAAGTGTTCGGCAGTGACAGGAAATCCCTCGGTCATGTGGCGTCCGGTCCGGAAAGTCTCTATCACGCGATCCTCAAGGGGCTTTCGTTGCGCCAGCGCAAGGCCATCGGGTTTGCGGAACCGAAGGCGGACGATGGTTGGCGTCTGCGACTCAAACTCCTGGACAGTGCGCTGGACGAACGCGAAGGCTGTGCCCGGATCCTGGCAGGTGAGCCGCTGCAACCGGCCATCCCCGAACCTGTGTGTACGCTTGCCGATTCTCCTGTCGAGCCAGTAACGCACTCGCGCCGATTGCTGCGCAAAGTCAAATGGATCTATCCCTCTTTTTCGGACGTACAGGCCAGGGAGTTTCTTGATCAGTTGGGCGGTGACCATCTGACCAGAGCGATACGGGTCCGACAGCTGCAAGAGGATCTGAGCCGGCTCCGGGATGTGCTGGACACCTGGAGCGAGGACGAAGTGGCCATGAGTGCCTTGGGGGGCTTGCTGTATGACGTTCATGATTGCCGGCAAATCGTGGCCGACGAGATCGAGGACTGCTTCAGGCGGCGGGTTTTCCAGAGCGATGAGTTTGGGCACCGGGTATACGGTTTGAACCTTGACGGCATGCGATTCGGCAAGCTGCCGATCCTGCCGGTCGGACTGACCTTCGACCATGTCAGGTATCTGTCTCTGCAAAACATGCAGCTGGACAACGATGTGGCCTACTTTCTGAAAGCCTTCAAGCAGGTCGAGACCCTGGCACTGGACAGCAATCAGCTTACCTTGCTGCCTGAGATCATTTCGCATATGCCGAACCTCAAGCACCTGAGCATGGGAAACAATCGGATCCAGTTGACGGAGCATTCGCTGGTGAAGTTGTCCAGATTGCGCACGCTGCAAAGCCTGGACCTGAGCGGAAACCGCCTGGGAGCGACAGTAGATGTTGGCAAGCTGTTCGACCTGAACCACCTTTTCCTGCGCAACACCCGTGCCACCGAGCTGCCGAAGGGATTGCAGTATCTGCTCAATCTGAAACGGGTGGATCTGCGTGACAACGATATTCGAGATCTGCCCGACTGGCTCTTTGGAACGCCCAGGCACTTCAGTGAAACGATCAATCTGCGTAACAACCCGATATCCGATGTCAGCAAACTCCACCTTGACTCGTACCGCAAGACCGTGGGTATTGGCATGGGCTATCTGGAAAACGACATCGCTCGACTCGACGAGAACCTGGCGCGTTCGATCTGGTTGACTGAAACAGGTGGGAGTGTGGGTTCACGGCGCCTGCACACGTGGACCGCAATCAAGGATGACCCCATGGCCGAAGGTCTGTTTCAGCTATTGGCCGAGCTGGGCAATACTGCCGAGTCCGCACACGTGCGTGAAGACATGATGCGTCGGGTCTGGACGGTTCTGGAGGCAACGCAGGCCGATGCCGAACTGCGGCGACAGATTTTCGATCTGGCGGCCAACCCGATCAACTGCACGGACAATGCGGCGCTGAACTTCAGTCATCTGGAAGTCGCCGTGCAGGTTCACCGTGTGACCCGCGTTTCCGCAGGCCGACAACCTTCGGCGATATCGCTGATCAAACTTGCAAGAGGGCTGTTTCGTCTCGACCAACTGGACAGGATTGCAACGGAACATACGGAGGCGCATGCGTCACCGGATCCCCTGGAGGTGGCTCTGGCCTATCGTTCCGGGCTGGCGGAGGCTCTCGAACTTCCGGGGCAACCCTCGCACATGCGCTACGCCTCAATTGCAGAGGTGACAGGGGCGGATCTGATAGAGGCCATCGATAGAATCCAGACTGCCGAGCTGTCTGCAGACTGGTTGAAGTTTCTGGTTCGTCAACCATTCTGGAGCGAGTACGTGAAAAGCAGCTTCGCACAGCAGTTCGACGAGGCCCGCGCACCTCACGACGAGGAGGCCCTGGCGTTATTCGAAAAGGCTGAAGAGCTCAGCTCTGCCGACTACCTGAGCGAAATGAATCAGTGCGCCACCCGACGGGAGCAAACTGAAGGTGCCTTGCTCGAGCGATTGACCGAGCAGGTGATGAAGCTGGTTGAGGGCAACACCTGCCTGTTGCCCGAGGGAGGATCCTGATCGGTGCTCGCAGGTCATTTACCCCGAATCAGCCGACGCAATGCAAACCGGTTGGGATGACACGCTTCAGCCACACTTCTGGGCAGGGGCAGCGGTTCGTTGTCCAGCCAGGCTGCCAGCAACTCGCCCGACAATGGCGCGGTGATCAACCCGCGTGAACCGTGGCCGCTGTTGACGTACAGGCCGTCCAGCCACGGGCAGGCGAAGTCCGGCACTTGTCGGGCATCCTTGCCCAGGACTGCATAGGTTTGATCAAAGGCTTCGCGGTCGGCGAGCGGGCCGACGATCGGCAGATAGTCAGGACTGGTGCAGCGGAATGCGGCACGTCCTTCAAGGTGTTCGGGATCCTGATCCTTGATCTGCAGGCGCAAGACCAGGTCGTCGGAGATTTCTTCGAGCATCGCCAGATTGCCCAGGTGCTCGGCGGTGGTCGGGGTCAGGTCGTCGTTGTTGAAGTCGAAGCTGGCACCCAGGGTGTGTTCACCCAAGCGTGCGGGGGCCACATAACCCTCAGCGCAGACCACCGTTGCCAGTGCCTGGCTGTCTTCGGTCTGTGCCAGACGGGTGATCTGCCCGCGAATACGCTTGAGCGGCAGTTCGGCGCTCTGCGCAAACCGTTTGATCTCGGCAGCGCCGGCCAGCACCACGACGGGCGCCGTTGCGATCATTCGGTCACCGTCGAAAGCTTGCCACTGGCCGTCGACCTTGCGCAGCTCGACAGCGTCCTGATGAATCAGCAACGTGACGCCCGGCTGTGCCGATTGCGCCTGACACAACGCAGGCGGATGCACCCAGCCACCTTCGGGGTAATACAAACCGCCGTGGGCCAGACCGATCCCGGCGCGGGTCTGGGCCTCCGGCTGATCGAGCCACTGCAGAAGGTCTTCGGGAAATGCGGCCGCCAGTTGCGTCTGACGTTCGCGTTCCTTTTCATTGAATGCCAGTTGCAGCACGCCGCAGTCATCCCAGTCGGTGCCGCGCTGCAGGGTTTCCAGCAGGCGACGGGTATAGCCGAAACCGCTGACGATCAACTGCGACAGTGCGGTGCCGTGGGCGGACAGTTTCAGGTACAGCACGCCTTGCGGATTGCCCGAGGCTTCCTGCGCCACCGCCGCATGCCGTTCCAGCAGATTGACCTGCCAACCCCGCGCCGCGAGGCTGGCGGCCGTGGCGCAACCGGCCAGGCCGGCGCCGATCACCAGAGCACGACGCTCTCCCGTGACAGGTGCCGGACGGGCGAACCACGGTTTGTCCGCGGCGGGTAACGGCACATCCTCCGGCCAGCCGAGAAACTCGCCACGCAGGATTTCCCATTTGTGGCCGATGCCCGGCGTGCGCTTCATCTTGAACCCGGCAGCGTTGAGCAGGCGTCGCACCCAGCCGGTGCTGGTGAACGTGCTGATGGTCGAACCGGGCGCCGCCAGCCGCGCCAGTTCGGCGAACAGTTCGGCGGTCCACATTTCGGGGTTTTTCGCCGGGGCGAAACCGTCGAGAAACCACGCATCGATCTGGCCGTCCAGTTGCGGCAGCTGCTCCAGCGCATCGCCGATCAGCAGCGTCAGGGTCACGCGACCGTTATCCAGAACAATGCGCTGGAAGCCCTGATGGATTGCCACGTAATGCTTGAGCAGTTGATCGGACAGCGGCTTGAGATCCGGCCACAACGCCAGCGCCCGTTGCAGGTCGGCAGGACTCAGCGGGTACTTTTCCACGCTGACGAAATGCAGCCGCGCACCGGCCACTGCATGCTGTTCGAACAACTGCCAGGTGCAGAGAAAATTCAGCCCGGTGCCGAAGCCGGTTTCACCGATCACCAGTCGCCCGCCCGCCGGCAACGCGGCGAAGCGTTCAGCCAGTCGATTCTGTTCAAGGAACACGTAGCGGGTTTCATCCAGCCCCGACTGGTCGGAAAAATACACATCGTCGAACACTCGCGAACGCGGGCGTCCCTGGTCATCCCAGTCGAGTTGGGCGTGGGGCATTACAGGTTTCATGGCAGGCTCGGCAACGGCAAGGCGGCCATTCTAGCCGATCACGCGGGCGGCGCTTGATCCATGGCAAGCCTTGCCGCTGATGACTCAAGGACAATCCGCCCCCGGCGGGAATTTCTGTGCCGTGTCTGTGCCCAATCCGCTAGTCTTGCTGAATCCTGGAAGGAGCCGTCCCTATGTTCGAATCCGCTGAAATCGGTCACGCCATCGACAAAGAAACCTACGACGCCGCCGTACCCGCGCTGCGTGAAGCACTGCTGGAAGTCCAGTTCGAGTTGCAGCAGCAAAAGCGTTTTCCGGTGATCATTTTGATCAACGGCATCGAAGGCGCCGGCAAGGGCGAGACGGTGAAACTGCTCAACGAATGGATGGACCCGCGCCTGATTGAAGTGCGTACCTTCGACCAGCAGACCGACGAAGAACTGGCGCGACCACCGGCCTGGCGTTACTGGCGGATGCTGCCGGCCAAGGGGCGCATGGGGATTTTCTTTGGTAACTGGTACAGCCAGATGCTGCAGGGCCGGGTGCACGGTTTGTTCAAGGATCCGCGACTGGATCAGGCCATCGCCGGTGCAGAACGGCTGGAAAAAATGCTGTGTGATGAAGGCGCACTGATCTTCAAGTTCTGGTTCCATCTGTCCAAGAAACAGATGAAGGCGCGGCTCAAGGCGTTGGCCGACGATCCGTTGCACAGCTGGCGGATCAGCCCGCTGGACTGGCAGCAATCTGAGACCTACGACAAGTTCGTCAAGTACGGCGAGCGTGTGTTGCGTCGCACCAGCCGCGATTACGCGCCGTGGCATGTCATCGAAGGGGTGGACGCGCATTACCGTAGCCTGACCGTGGGCAAGATCCTGCTCGAAGGCCTGCAAAATGCGCTGAAACGTCCGGACGTGCATTCGAACGCTGTCAGTGCCCAGCCGTTGGGCACATCGGTGGATCAGTTGAATCTGCTCGACAGCCTCAACCTGAACCAGAACCTGGACAAAAAGGATTACGAAGAGCAACTGATTACCGAGCAGGCGCGGCTGTCCGGGCTGATGCGTGACAAGCGCATGCGCCGTCATGCCTTGGTGGCGGTGTTCGAAGGCAACGATGCGGCGGGCAAGGGCGGAGCGATTCGCCGGGTTGCGGCGGCGCTCGATCCGCGTCAGTACAACATCGTGCCGATTGCCGCGCCGACCGAAGAGGAACGGGCGCAGCCGTACCTGTGGCGTTTCTGGCGGCACATTCCGGCCCGGGGCAAGTTCACCGTGTTCGACCGCTCCTGGTACGGCCGGGTGCTGGTAGAGCGGATCGAAGGCTTTTGCAGCACGGCCGACTGGATGCGTGCCTACGGTGAAATCAACGATTTCGAAGAGCAGCTCGCCGACGCCGGAGTGATCGTGGTCAAGTTCTGGCTGGCCATCGACAAGGACACGCAGATGGAGCGTTTCCAGGCCCGCGAGGAAATCCCGTTCAAGCGTTTCAAGATCACCGAGGACGACTGGCGCAACCGCGACAAGTGGGACGCCTACCGTGCGGCGGTGGGGGACATGGTCGATCGCACCAGCACCGAAATCTCACCGTGGACACTGGTTGAAGCCAATGACAAGCGCTGGGCCCGGGTCAAGGTGCTGCGCACGATCAATCGCGCGCTGGAAGAAGCCTTCGAGAAATCCGACAAGAAGGAAAAGAAGCACAAGGACTGACCGATGGGCACGCATACGCGAGGTGAATGATTGTCGCGGTCGGCGATGGGGTGGACTTATGCTCGGTCCACTCTCAACCGACTACAACAATGAGGTATGCCATGCGTGAAGTGGTGATCGTCGACAGCGTGCGGACTGGCTTGGCCAAGTCCTTTCGCGGCAAGTTCAACCAGACCCGCCCCGATGACATGGCGGCCCATTGCGTGAATGCGTTGCTCTCGCGCAACGACGTCGATCCGGCCAGCGTCGAGGACTGCATCGTCGGTGCCGGCTCCAACGAAGGCGCCCAGGGCTACAACATTGGCCGTAACGTGGCGGTGCTCTCGCAACTGGGCACCGGCACGGCGGGCATGACCCTCAACCGTTTCTGCTCTTCGGGTCTGCAGGCGATTGCGATTGCCGCGAACCAGATCGCTTCGGGTTGCAGCGACATCATTGTCGCTGGCGGCGTCGAGTCGATCAGCCTGACGCTGAAAAGCGTCAACACCGATCATCTGATCAACCCATTGCTCAAGCAGCAGACCCCGGGCATCTACTACACCATGGGCCAGACCGCCGAGGTCGTGGCGCGTCGTTATGGTGTCAGCCGCGAGGCACAGGATCGTTATTCGCTGCAAAGTCAGATCCGCACCGCTCAGGCGCAGGCAGCCGGTCTGTTCAATGACGAAATCGTGCCGATGGCGGTGAAATACCGGGTCGAGGACAAGAATAGCGGTGAAGTGCAGATCCTCGACGGCATCGTCGATCGCGATGACTGCAACCGCCCGGATACCACCTATGAAAGCCTCGCCGGATTGAAACCGGTGTTCGCCGAGGATGGTTCGGTGACGGCAGGCAACTCGTCGCAGCTGTCCGACGGCGCCTCGATGACGCTGGTGATGAGCCTGGAAAAAGCCCTGCAACTGGGGCTCAAGCCGAAAGCGTTTTTCCGTGGGTTTACCGTGGCCGGTTGCGAGCCGGACGAGATGGGCATCGGCCCGGTGTTCTCGGTGCCGAAGCTACTCAAGGCCAAAGGTTTGCAGGTAGCAGACATCGACCTGTGGGAACTGAACGAGGCGTTCGCCTCGCAGTGCCTGTACGCCCGTAATCGGCTGGAAATCGACAACGAGAAATACAACGTCAACGGCGGCTCGATTTCCATCGGCCATCCGTTCGGCATGACCGGGTCGCGGCAGGTCGGGCATCTGGTGCGCGAGTTGCAACGACGCAATCTGCGCTACGGGATCGTGACCATGTGCGTGGGCGGCGGGATGGGCGCAACGGGCTTGTTCGAAGCGGTGCGCTAAGTCCGGTTGCCGGAATCCAGCAATTGCATCCGCGCGATGTACGCGCGGATTTCCTGCTCGGCTTTCTCGGGGCTGTCGAACGGCCCTTCGAGGGTGTTCTCGCGGGTACTGAAAAACAGTTCGCCATTGACCCGACACACCCGGTCGCTGCGAAAGTGCGTGGCGGGGGCGGTGTCCTGGGCGCGCATTCCGAACATGATCGATCTCCTTGAGCGCTGCGCTGAATGGGATCCAAAGAGCTTATGCCTGAACCACTTGCAGCGCTTCGCCAGCCGATCAACGGCAGCACGTCAATTTAATGCTGCGACCTGCACAGTTTCATTTGCGGCTTGAGCGCAACTGTCCCTGTGTCGCGCTTGCCGCTGCGCCTAGAATGAGCGCTCCTGTCATTGGCTTTCGGGGTTCTCATGCACGTTTCATCGGGTCGCTGGGTATACGGCATGTTCCTGGCCTTGTTGACCGCGTTCTTGTGGGGAATCCTGCCGATCAAGCTCAAACAGGTGCTGCAGGTGATGGACCCGATCACGGTGACCTGGTTTCGCCTGACGGTGTCCGGCGGCTGCCTGTTCATTTATCTGGCGACGACAAAACGCTTGCCGAGTCGCAAGTTGCTCGGGCCGAAGGGCGGCTGGCTGGTGCTGATGGCGGTGCTCGGTCTGGTGGGCAACTATGTGCTGTACCTGATGGGCCTGAACCTGCTCAGTCCCGGCACCGCGCAACTGGTGGTGCAGATGGGGCCTATCATGCTGCTGATTGCCAGTCTGTTCGTGTTCAAGGAGCGCTTCAGTATTGGTCAGGGCATTGGCCTGGCGGTGTTGCTGATAGGCTTCACGCTGTTTTTCAATCAGCGTCTGGCGGAATTGCTTACGTCTTTGTCCGATTACACCGCCGGCGTGTTGCTGGTGCTGCTGGCCTCGACCGTCTGGACGTTCTATGCGCTGGGCCAGAAGCAATTGCTGACGGTGTGGAATTCGTTGCAGGTGATGATGGTGATCTACCTGTTCTGCGCCTTGCTGCTGACGCCGTGGGTTCATCCGCTCGAAGCGCTTGAGTTGAGCCCGTTGCAGGGCTGGCTGTTGCTGGCGTGCTGCATGAACACCCTGATCGCCTATGGCGCGTTTGCCGAAGCACTGGCGCATTGGGAGGCCTCGCGGGTCAGTGCGACGCTGGCGATTACGCCGCTGGTGACCTTCGGTGCCGTGGCGATTGCCGCATGGACCTGGCCGGACTACGTGCACGCCGAGCAGATCAACGGTCTGGGTTATGGCGGGGCGGTGCTGGTGGTGCTGGGTTCGGCGCTGGTGGCACTGGGGCCTTCGTTGATTGCCGGGCTCAAGGCCCGGCGGGCGAAACTGTTGGTCGGATGACCTTCCCGCGCCGGGCACGGGAAGGATCGGGATGACTCAGCCCTTGGCGCCGGCCTCGATCATGTTTTCCGGGCGCACCCAGGCATCGAACTCTTCATCGGTCAGATAGCCCAGCTCCAGCGCTGCCTCGCGCAAGGTTTTGCCTTCGCTGTAGGCCTTCTTGGCGATTTCCGCCGATTTGTCGTAGCCGATGTGCGGGTTCAGCGCCGTCACCAGCATCAGACCGCGCTCCAGATGTTTCGCCATGACTTCGGCATCCGGCTCCAGCCCGGCGATGCAGTGCTGCTGGAAGTTGCTGCAGCCATCGGCCAGCAGGCGGATCGATTGCAGCAGGTTGTGGATGATCACCGGTTTGAACACGTTCAACTGCAAGTGACCCTGACTGGCGGCGAAACCGATCGCCACGTCGTTGCCCAGCACCTGGCAGGCCAGCATCGACAGCGCTTCGCACTGGGTCGGGTTGACCTTGCCGGGCATGATCGAGCTGCCCGGCTCGTTGGCCGGCAACTTCACTTCGGCAAAACCTGCGCGGGGGCCGGAGCCCAGCAGGCGCAGGTCGTTGGCGATTTTCATCAGCGCCACGGCGAGGGTTTTCAGGGCGCCGGACAGCGTGGTCAGTGGCTCATGGCCGGCGAGGGCGGCGAATTTGTTCGGCGCGGTGACGAACGGCAGGCCGGAAAGTGCAGCCAGCTCGGCAGCAATCGCTTCGCCGAAACCGTGGGGCGAGTTGAGTCCGGTGCCGACGGCGGTGCCGCCCTGAGCCAGTTCGCACACCGCCGGCAATGCGGCGCGGATCGCCCGTTCGGCGTAATCCAGCTGCGCTATGAAACCGGAGAGTTCCTGGCCGAAGGTGATCGGCGTGGCATCCATCATGTGGGTGCGACCGGTCTTCACCAGCTTCATGTGCCGCGCCGACAGTTCGGCCAGGCCACCCGACAACTCGGCGATGGCCGGCAGCAGTTGAGTCTGCACTGCTTGCGCAGTGGCGATGCTCATGGCGGTGGGGAAGCAGTCGTTGGAGCTCTGCGAGCGGTTGACGTGATCGTTCGGGTGCACTGGCGTCTTGCCGCCGCGGGGGTTGCCGGCCAGTTCGTTGGCGCGACCGGCAATCACTTCGTTGGCGTTCATGTTGCTCTGGGTGCCGCTGCCGGTCTGCCAGACCACCAGCGGGAACTGGTCGTCATGCTGGCCGTCGAGCACTTCGTCGGCGGCCTGTTCGATCAGGCGGGCGATGTCGGCGGGCAGGTCGCCGTTGCGGTCGTTGACCCGGGCCGCGGCTTTCTTGATCAGTGCCAGGGCATGCAGGACCGGCAATGGCATGCGTTCCTGACCGATGGCGAAGTTGATCAGCGAGCGTTGCGTCTGAGCGCCCCAGTAAGCGTCGTCCGGGACTTCGATCTGGCCCAGGCTGTCGGTTTCGATACGGCTCATCGTGCACACTCCTGTTGGTCTGTTTGCGCAGTTTAGGCCGGTGTCGGCCCGGGTGGTTCCCTCCATTCGATTGTTGACCGGCAAATCCCCGCCAATCAAGCGCGGCAAGGCCCAGGGGTTGAGCCGCAGCGTTATTCAGGCGCAGAATGGTCGCCCTTGGGGTTTTACCTCGCCTAGCTGAAAAGGAAACTCGATGACTCGTCTTCGTGCCATCTGCACCGCGGTTGCCCTGGTTTGCGCCAGCGGCCAGGTGCTTGCCGATACCGCCAGCCACAACGCCAGTGCCGAAGCTTTCCTGACCCTGGCGCACGCTGACAAGCTGGGCACTCCGGTGTACATGCAAGTGCAGCAGATGTTCGCCCAGCGTTTTGAACAGACCAAGGCTCCGGAATCCAAGAAAGCCGTACTGGATACCTACCAGGCCAAGGCCAACGCCGCCCTGGACCAGGCCATTGGCTGGAACAAGCTGAAACCGGACATGGTCAAGCTCTACACCAGCAACTTCAGCGAACAGGAGCTCAAAGACCTGGTCGCGTTCTACCAGTCGCCACTGGGCAAGAAAGTCCTGGAAAAAATGCCGCAGCTGACCCAGCAATCGGCCCAGATGACCCAGGCCAAACTGGAACCTGCCGTTCCTGTGGTCAACAAGCTGCTGGACGACATGACCAACGAGCTGGCACCGAAAGGCGCGGCTCCGGCCAAGAAGAAGTAAGCGGAGTTCGTGATGACCATGCAACAACGCATCGAATCGACGCTGGCGCTGCTTCAGCCTGAGCATCTGCAGGTACTGGACGAAAGCCACATGCACAGTCGCGGGTTGCAGACCCACTTCAAGGCAGTGGTGGTCAGTGCGCAGTTCGAAGGCCTGAACCGGGTCAAGCGCCACCAGAAAGTCTACGGCACGCTCGGCGAGCTGATGGGCGAGTTCCATGCGTTGGCGCTGCACACCTACACCCCGCAGGAATGGGCAGAAGTGGGCGCCGCTCCGGCGTCGCCGACCTGTGCCGGCGGCAGCAAGCATTGAGCCTTGCAGCAATGAACTGAGGTTTTTTGCTAGAATCCGCAACGCGCCGCTCACCCGGCGCGTTTTTTTTCGCATCCGGTTCACCCTTTACGAGGGTAGCCACCTGGAGAAACACCCATGACACAACCGATTGTCGTGGCGGCACTGTACAAGTTCGTCACCCTCGAAGATTACGTCAACCTGCGCGAGCCCCTGCTGCAAGCGATGGTCGACAACGGCATCAAAGGCACCCTGCTGATCGCCGAAGAAGGCATCAACGGCACGGTTTCCGGCAGCCGTGAAGGCATCGACGGCCTGCTGGCCTGGCTGCGCAACGATCCGCGCATGGTCGATATCGACCACAAGGAATCGTACTGCGACGAGCAGCCGTTCTACCGCACCAAAGTCAAGCTCAAGAAAGAGATCGTGACCCTGGGCGTCGAAGGCGTCGACCCGAACAAGAAGGTCGGCACCTACGTCGAGCCGCAGGACTGGAACGCGCTGATCAGCGATCCGGAAGTGCTGCTGATCGACACCCGCAACGATTACGAAGTGTCGATCGGCACCTTCGAAGGCGCCATCGATCCGAAAACCACCAGTTTTCGCGAATTCCCCGACTACATCAAAGAACACTTCGACCCGGCCGTGCACAAGAAGGTCGCGATGTTCTGCACCGGTGGCATCCGCTGCGAAAAAGCCTCGAGCTACATGCTCGGCGAAGGTTTCGAAGAGGTTTACCACCTCAAGGGCGGCATTCTGAAGTACCTCGAAGAGGTGCCGCAGGAAGAGACCAAATGGCAGGGCGACTGCTTCGTGTTCGACAACCGCGTGACCGTGCGCCATGACCTGAGCGAAGGCGACTACGATCAGTGTCACGCCTGCCGTACACCGGTCAGCGTCGAGGATCGCGCCTCTGAGCATTACGTGGCCGGCATCAGCTGCCCGCACTGCTGGAACACGCTGAGCGAGAAGACCCGCCGCAGCGCCATCGACCGCCAGAAACAGATCGAACTGGCAAAAGCGCGCAACATGCCGCACCCGATCGGCTACAACTATAAGCAAGCATCCTCCGAGGCTTAATCATGTCTGCACGCCTGCTCTATGTGATGGATCCGATGTGTTCGTGGTGCTGGGGGTTTGCCCCGGTCGCCAAGGCATTGGTGGAGCAGGCGCAGGCTGCCGGGGTGGAGCTGCACCTGGTGGTCGGCGGATTGCGCACCGGCAGTGGCGCGGCGCTGGAGCCGACCACCCGGCGCTATATCTTCGAACACTGGCAGGCCGTCGCCGAAGCCACCGGTCAGCCGTTCAAGTTCGAAGGTGCGTTGCCTGAAGGCTTTGTCTATGACACCGAGCCCGCCTGCCGCGCCATCGTCACGGCGCGTTCTCTGGCACCGGATTGTGCATGGACGCTGCTGGGCCTGATCCAGCACGCGTTCTACGTCGAGGGCCGCGATGTCACCCGCGCCGACGTGCTGGTGGAACTGGCCGAAAAGGCCGGTGTACCACGCATCGAATTCGCTGCGTTGTTCGATCGTGCTGACCAGCACGAGGCCACATTGGCCGATTTCAATTGGGTTCAGGATCTGGGCATCGCCGGATTCCCGACCCTGCTCGCCGAACGCAACGGCCAACTGGCGTTGCTGACCAACGGCTACCAGCCGCTCAGTGAACTGTCGCCGTTGCTCGGCCGATGGCTGGAGCGCGCGGCCTGTGTCTGACCCGGCCGATGACACGCCAGCCGTCAAGCGTGTCGACCGGCTGAGCTGGGCTGAAGTCCGGCGTCTGGCACTTCATCACAAAAAATCCCTGTGGATCGCCAACGGCGTGGCCGTACTGGCGACGCTGTGCAGCGTGCCGATCCCGTTGCTGTTGCCGTTGCTGGTAGACGAAGTCCTGCTCGGCCATGGCGATGCCGCACTGAAAGTCATGAACCATGTGCTGCCGAGCATGTGGCAGCAAGCGGCGGGCTATATCGGCCTGATGCTGGTGGTGACCCTGACACTGCGTTGCAGCGCCCTGTGTTTTGGTGTGTTGCAGGCGCGGTTGTTTGCGCGGCTGGCCAAGGACATCGTCTATCGCATTCGCGTGCGGCTGATCGAAAGACTCAAGCGTATTTCCCTCGGCGAATACGAAAGCCTGGGCAGCGGCACGGTCACTACGCACCTGGTCACCGACCTCGATACCCTCGACAAGTTTGTCGGCGAAACCCTCAGCCGTTTTCTGGTTGCGATGCTGACGCTGGTCGGCACCGCCAGCATCCTGATGTGGATGCACTGGAAACTGGCGCTGCTGATCCTGCTGTTCAATCCGCTGGTGATCTACGCCACGGTGCAGTTGGGCAAACGGGTCAAGCACCTGAAGAAACTGGAGAACGACAGCACCTCGCGCTTCACTCAAGCGCTGAGCGAAACCCTCGATGCGATTCAGGAAGTGCGCGCCGGCAACCGTCAGGGCTTCTTCCTCGGACGGCTGGGGCTGCGGGCTCAGGAAGTGCGCAACTATGCGGTCAACTCGCAGTGGAAGACCGACGCTTCCAACCGTGCCAGTGGTCTGCTGTTCCAGTTCGGCATCGACATCTTCCGCGCAGCGGCAATGCTCACGGTGCTGTTCTCCGACCTGTCGATCGGCCAGATGCTCGCGGTGTTCAGCTACCTGTGGTTCATGATCGGCCCGGTCGAGCAACTGCTGAACCTGCAATACGCCTATTACGCGGCGGGCGGTGCACTGTCGCGGATCAACGAACTGCTGGCCCGCGCCGACGAGCCGCAATACCCCGGCGGCGTCGATCCGTTCAAGGGCCGCGATACTGTCGGGATCGAGGTGCAAGGCCTGAGCTTCGGTTATGGCGATGAACTGGTGCTGGATCAGATGAACCTGTCCATCGCACCGGGCGAGAAAGTGGCGATTGTCGGCGCCAGCGGCGGCGGCAAAAGTACCCTCGTGCAATTGCTGCTGGGGCTCTACACGCCACTGGCCGGGACCATCCGTTTCGGCGGCTCGACCCAGCAGGAAATCGGCCTGGAAACGGTTCGGGAAAACGTCGCGGTGGTGCTGCAGCATCCGGCGCTGTTTAACGACACCGTGCGGGCCAACCTGACCATGGGCCGTACCCGCAGCGACGACGCCTGCTGGCAGGCGCTGGAAATCGCCCAGCTCGAACCCGCCATCCGCGCTTTGCCGGACGGGCTGGACAGCATCGTCGGCCGCTCCGGCGTGCGCCTGTCCGGCGGCCAGCGGCAACGGCTGGCGATTGCGCGGATGATCCTCGCCGAGCCGAAAGTGGTGATCCTCGACGAAGCCACCTCGGCCCTCGACGCCGCCACCGAATACAACCTGCACCAGGCCATGGCGCGCTTCCTCCATGGCCGCACCACGCTGATCATTGCCCACCGCCTGTCAGCGGTTAAGCAGGCGGACCGGGTGCTGGTGTTCGACGGCGGGCAGGTTGCCGAGGATGGCGACCATCAGCAACTGATTGCCGATGGTGGTTTGTACGCCAAGCTTTATGGGCATTTGCAGCGGATGTAGGTCATTTCCATAGAACCTGCAACGCATCGGCTTCACCTCTATGACCAAATTCCTTCATGACCAGTGAGCACGATTCGCAGGGCGGCATCGTGGTAGCGACGTCCACCGATTTCAGCTCAAGTGGATCGGTGTATTTCTCGCGAATCACGCGTATCAGCTTGCTTTCACTGTCCAGAGAGGTCGGTCGGGCCGCCAGTGTGGGTGTGTAGGTATCGATGTTCTTGATAGTCAGCGGGACGGCTGCCAGGCGCCCTTTATCGGTCAACTCCAGGTTTGTCTTGCCAACAACCAGGTTGAAGTCGACGTTGATGTAGGTCGTGTCGCCGATCTTTACATGATTGGCGCCCAGGTGCCGAAACAGGGGCAGGTGTTTGGTTGTGCCATGAGCGCCGGAAACACTGACGTAAACTTCTCGCACACCATTGGCAGTGATGACTTCGGCATAGGCAATGTTGCGGGCATTGTCTGTACGGTCAAATCGGCTCAGCAGTTTTTGCAGTTTTTGCATTGTGGCATCGATGCGCAGCGATGCGTTGGTAGCTGGAGGGTTGATCGTCGGTGAGAGAAACAGGGTGTCGAAAATGTCCGCTGTTCGCTGCCGCAAAGCCTCTGGAGCGTCCTTGCTTCGTGTCCACGTGGTGGCACCTTCGGCGAGCTTCGCTACGATCATTCGCGTTTGGTGGTCGAACATCAGTGCTTCACCGGAGCTGGTGTCCACCTTCAGCCATTTCATGCCGGCAGGGGGATTGGCGTTCGTGCCGAGTGGAATGGCGATTTCCTCCATGGTTTTCAAGGCGCGCTCTACCGCTGGAGCCGTGTGGATCCGTGCCGTGTTGTTGGCACAGAGCGACCCGGTATAAACCGTCTTCAGTTCCTCCGCCAGTTCTACAGGCAGGGTTTGTGCCTTGCGTAAAACCAGAGGATCGGCAAGAGCCTGTCCAGGCAAGCGTTCAGCAACGTAAAAATCCCCGGCATTGAGGCGGGTGAATACAAAGTGTTTCGAGTCATCTTTCGCTGGAGCGATGATCGCTCCGACTTCAAGCGTATCGAACTTTTTTGAGCGATCGTAGGGCAGGCGAACCTTGATGCGCGCATAGATTCCCTTTTGAAACTCCAATGATGCATTGAGTTGCTTGTAGGTCTTGATGGCGCTTGTCAGTAATGGCTGCGAGGAGATGGCCGGTGTGTAAATGGTATCGCCGAACCATGGCGCCCATCCCTTGCTTGTGTCTTGACTGTTCGGGGCAGGCGTCGGCGCTGGAGTCCGGGTGACATAGCTCGTTTTGCATACATCGCTGTCCGGTGCCCGTCGCACTCGGCAAGGTATGGATTTGAACATCGACGTTTCATCGATCAGGTCGGCGCGGCGCAATTGATTGCCATCCAGTCGATAAGGGATGTCATCAATCAACAACGTGGTTCGACCATCGACCTCCAGCACTTCACGAATGTGGGCGCTTTCCGGGATCTCGACGAGCACATGGGATTCAGAGGGGGGCAAGGTCTTGAAGGTGGATTGGCCGTGGATCAGGTTTCCAGGGTTGTTGCTCAGACGCGGGCCATAGGGCAAAGACGTGGCAGGATCGACAAGATGGAACCGACTCAGGTCTGTCGGACTGGTGTTGCGTATCAGGATATCGTCCACGCCGTTGATGCTTGCCATTTGATCGCCGTGGGTCAGTGGTTTCCAGCGTCCGGGGTCCATGGCCTGTGGCATGTTGTGAATCAGACGGTAGTTGTCGACCTGCCCGGCCAGTCGGCGGATGCCCCCGAGACCCAGTCGGCCTGCGGCAAGCAGCCCTTTGCCGCTGCCGAGGGCAAGTGACTTCGCCAGTGTCGGGATGCCATCCAGCGGGTTGAGGTTTTTCAGTGAGGAAGTTATCAACTTGCGCGACAGGGTCGAGAAAGATGGCAGGCTGGCTTTGACCACCATGCCTGTGACGCTGGCGCCGGCTCGGGCAAGTCGCACCGAACCCGAGATGAACTTGCCCACGGGGAAAAGGAAAGACGCCAGATCGAGGAGTAATCCCAAAGCGCCCATGACTTTGTTCCCGGTTCCCTCCGACGAGAGATCGTCAATGCTGCCCCAGAACGGTACAAAACTCTTCACGATCGTCTCGAGCACTGCAAGCCGTTTCTCGATTTTTGCCCGGGTGATATCGAAGGTCGTCATGCCGCGGGCCTGAATGCGCAGATGCTTTTCATCGACGTAAAGAAAATGCGTGGCGATGTGGTCTGCCAGTGCAATCAGCCGGGAGGATTCCAGGCCTGTTCCCGCCGCGTCTTCAGCGGCCGAGTCCCGCGATACACGGGCCACGACATCGATAAATCCTATGTAGTAATTCCGAGCGGCAGGGGTGGCGCCATTGGCATGAGCATCCCAGTCGAGCAGTAGCGACGTGCTGTGTTTGCTTGAAAAGGTTTGTCCGGGGATGACCGCATGCAGCGGAAACTCGGTGAACACTCCATTTATGGTCGAAAACCTCAGTCCGGTTCTCTGACGAATGAAACCGGCGCTCGGGATGACCTCGTAATAGCTGAACTCGCCCTCCAGTTGTACCTTCAATACGAAGCCTTTCCTCGCCAGAGGTTCTGTATGAATGCCCGGTCTTGTTTTTGCGCGCAGACCCAGCACTTCAATATCACCTTGTTCCAGCATCCGGCGATCAGCCTGCGGCAGGGATACCAACAAACTGAGAATCAAGGTCTTGTACGCAGACCTGATGGTGGTCAGGTGCTTGTCGAACGCCGATGCAAACTCCGCGTTGACGTCCGGGAGCGGTTTGCCGGAAAGGTTGCGGACGATCCCGCCGGAAAACATCTGCCGATAGATGCCGTCTACTTCGCGTTCCGAGTAGAAATACCGGTTTTTGTCCATGCGAAACGCTTCGATGGTCCGCGTTTTTCCATCTGGCTCGGTGAAAAACCATCGTTTGCCATCATCGAACTGTCCGTCGGCATAGAGATCAAGAAAGCCGTACCCTTCCAGTTTCAGTGACGGCATGTTTCGGTGCCCCAGGGCGGCCGGTGGATCGTCCCGCAGGAGTTTGCGTCCGTCCGTCCCCAGTACATGGGTGCCCAGGGCATCTTCTTTCATACGCTTGGCCATCTGCAATCTGTCCGGCGGGCGCAGCTCCAGGGATTGCACGGCCTTGTTCAGGCTTTCGCTCTGGCGTTCCAGCGCTGCGATGGCTCGTTCGACTTCCTCCTCGGTGTAGTCGGAAGTTTCTCGTGGCTGAACGATGCCCATGCAGACTGCCCAGTCGAGTGTCGGGCTCAGTCTCAGGCACGTAATTTTTTCAAGTTCCTCGGTTGAAGCGTTGGTGCTGCGCTCCAGAGGCAGATTGACGAGCTGTTGAAAGGAAAGCGGCTGCAATCGATCAAGGCCAAGTTCGTCAGCCAGCAGCACGCCGTGCATGAAATTGACCCACACCATCGAGCTCCTGTAGCGAAGATCGGACGGAATGTCGCCCACGGTGAAATCCTTTGCCTCGTGGACGTACAGCACGTGGGCCAGCACGATTGCTTCTTTGCTATCGGCAGCGCGCCGAGATTTCAGCAAATGCTGTTCGAAAGCACTGCGCAGGGTCTGGTAGCTTTTGCCCCAGTGTGTCGGGTCTTGCCAACTGAAGCCTTCTAGCGCATCCGGGTGATCGACCGAAGGTGCCCGCACATAGAGACGGATGGCTTTACACAAGAGTTGATAGCGGATGGACGCTGGAGTCTGTTCGCCGGGGTTTGCACCGTACCACTTGAGTTGTTTCAACAGTTGCTCGGTCAGAGCCGTTGCCTGGGTCGAGTCGAGTATTTTCTGCAGCCATACCGAGGGTGTCGCGCGCAGTTGCTCGACGGACGCGTTCGAAAGGATGTCGGTGCCCAGATGCTTTATCAGCGTGGACGGGCCGCTCATGAAGGTTGTTACGGTGTCGACGATCCGCGTATCGGTGATTTTTGCCACGTACATTTGCAGGGGCATGGATAGCGCAAGCTCAGGCGATGCGCGTTCAAACGCCTTGTAGCTTTTCTTTTCCCGTGCGTCGGGCTCGGGAACCAGGTCTTCGATGTCGGGGCCCTGATCAAGTCCCAATGCCTGTCTGGCACGAAACTCCTGGGTGTCCGGTGTGTCGGTTGTAGCGAGAGAGGTCGATGTCATATAGCACTCCGCGAGAACGATTTCCTGCCCTGAGAGGGGGGAACTGGAGTGTCAGTAAAACGTCGCCAGCCAGTTGTACGGCGTTACATATGTATAACCCTGCGTTTGTACCGAATCAGGGCTGATCCGTCGCTTGCCGGAACCCCGAACGCCTCCTAGTCTTTGGAGGTTGGTCTGATAGAGACAGGCGATCAGGCAGTGACCACGCAAGGAATCCAATGAAGCAAAAGCGGACTCTCGGAACGCCTCGGTTGCTGGGCATCGTCTGGCCATTCATCGCCGTCGTGTTGTTTCAGGCCTTGCTGGGAGGCGTGAGTCTTTACGTCCTGTCGGCCGTTCGCGGGTATGTGGCGGGGGAGAGCCTCTGGTCCAAGGGCCAGAAAGATGCGATCTATTACCTGAATCTATATGCCGACAGCCGTGACGAGGCGATTTACCTCAAATATCAGAACGCGATCGCCGTGCCTCAGGGCGGCCATCAGCTGCGTCTGGCTCTGGACAGGCAACCACCCGACCTGCAAGCGGCGCGCGAGGGCATCCTCAAGGGCGGCAACCACCCGGACGATGTCTCCAGCCTGATCTGGCTGTACCTGAACTTCCGCCACTTCAGCTATCTGGAAACCGCCATCGACCGCTGGACACTGGGCGACGCCTATCTGGTGGAACTCGATGACGTGGCGCAGGAGATGCACCGGCGGATCACGGCCAATGCCGCCACCGATGCCGATATCCGGCGCTGGAAGGACCGGATCTTTGCAATCAACGATGGCGTGACACCCGCCGCCAAGGCCTTCAGCGATGCCCTGGGCGAAGGTTCGCGGGTAATCCTGCGTCTGCTGCTGTTCACCAACCTCGCCACGGCGCTGGGCCTGATCGTCCTGGCGCTGTTTCGCACCCGTAAACTGCTCAAACAGCGGCATGCCTTTGCCGAGGCCCTGCAACTGGAAAAGGATCGGGCCCATATCACCCTGCAATCGATTGGCGACGGGGTGATCACCACCGATGTGAGCGGCGCAATCGAATACATGAACCCGGCGGCGGAGGCCTTGACCCACTGGAAAGCCGAGCAGGCGGCCGGCCTGCCGCTGGCGGCATTGTTCAATTTGCTGGATGACAACGCCCAGACCGAAGGGCTGACCCTGATCGAACACATTCTGAGTGGCCAGCTCAGCGGTGGCAGCGAGCATTCCAAACTGATTCAGCGCCTGGACGGCAGCACTGTCTCGGTGACCCTGGTCGGGGCGCCGATCCGCAATGCCGGCAAGGTCAGCGGGACTGTGCTGGTGTTGCACGACATGACCCAGGAGCGGCAATACATTGCCAACCTGTCGTGGCAGGCCACCCACGACGCGTTGACCGGCCTGGCCAACCGCCGCGAGTTCGAATATCGCCTCGAACAGGCTTTGCACAATCTGACCCGCCAGCCCGGGCGACATGCGCTGATGTTCCTCGATCTCGATCAGTTCAAACTGGTCAACGACACCTGCGGGCATGCGGCGGGTGATGAGTTGCTGCGGCATATCTGTGCGTTGCTGCAATCCGGCCTGCGCGAGGGCGACACGCTGGCACGGCTGGGGGGGGATGAGTTCGGCATCCTGCTGGAGAACTGCGCTCCGGAGGCGGCCGAGAAGATCGCCGAGAGCCTGCGTCAGACAGTGCAAAACCTGCATTTCGTCTGGAAGGGGCGGCCGTTCCTGACCACCGTCAGCATTGGTCTGGTACATGTCGCGCAAACCCCGACCACCCTCGAAGCCTCGCTGCGGGCGGCCGATATGGCCTGCTACATGGCCAAGGAAAAGGGCCGCAACCGGGTGCAGGTCTACCATGCCGACGATTCGGAACTGTCCCTGCGTTTCGGCGAGATGGCCTGGGTACAGCGCCTGCACATGGCCCTGGAGGAAAACCGCTTCTGTCTCTATGCCCAGGAAATCGCCCCGTTGGGTTCGGTGGCTGGTGGCGCGGGCGGGCACATCGAAATTCTGTTGCGCCTGCATGACGAGGCGGGTCGGATGATTCTGCCGGACAGTTTCATACCGGCAGCCGAACGTTATGGTTTGATGACTTCGCTGGATCGCTGGGTTGTGCAGAATGTATTTAAGGTCATTGCTCAATGTATTAACGAAGAGTGCGAACGGCCACTGGCAATGTGTGCGATTAATCTTTCAGGCATTACTATCGGAGATGACGCGTTCTTGCACTTTCTGCGGGAACAGTTTGATAACTATTCCGTTCCTCCTGAAATGATTTGTTTTGAAATTACAGAAACCAGCGCCATTGCAAATCTTGGCAGTGCCATCCGATTTATTAATGAACTCAAGGGCTTGGGTTGTTACTTCTCGCTGGATGATTTTTGTGCCGGAATGTCTTCATTCGCTTATTTGAAACATTTGCCTGTAGACTTCCTGAAGAT